>VBQB01000130.1 GCA_005887855.1 Verrucomicrobiota bacterium
AGCCGAAGGGTCCGGAAATCGTAATGGGTGGGCAGTTGCAAACCTTCCACGCGTCCACCCACGTACCAGCCATGTCCCCTGTTCAGAAGATAATCGACACCGGGATGCACTGTGCTGGCGCTTCCCAGAACAGCTTGCGCTTCGGCCTTGCGATCAGGCTGCCAGACATCCTCCACATACAATACCGCGAGCATCACGCCCTCGGAATCCCGCAGCGCGACCTTGCTGCTCCCAGGTTTGAGCGATTTCGCAAACGCCTCCGGCACATCGAGCGTAATCGGGATCGGCCAAACAAGGTCGTTGCTCAATTTCATCTCATGGCAGACGTGCTCGTAATCGTCGCGATTCATGAAACCGCGCAGCGGTGAGAACCCGCCGCTCAGCAGAAGCTCGAGATCGCGAATCTGCCGACTGGTCAGGTCCCAGGAGGGAAAATCTCTGGAGCGCGCTTTGAGTTCGGCGGCGTTTTCCGGGTCGAGCTTAAGGTCGACCAGTTCGCCGCCGTGCGGGGCGATAAGGTGGCCGTGTGATTGTGTATCCTCTATATTGTCTATATTCATGATGAAGAGCGCTTCTATACTATTGAGAGGCTATTGCCGCAACGGCGGCCTTTGGCGAAGGCGGATCGATCTTGCGCGCGTGTGCCGTCGTTCTAACGTTACTTATGCCCGAAACACACGCTACCGCTTACGATTCGAAAATCGAAGGCAATGTGATTTTTACGCGTTTTGATGCCGCCCTTAACTGGGTGCGGAAAAACTCGCTTTGGCCGATGCCGATGGGCCTGGCCTGTTGCGCAATCGAGTTGATGGCCACGGCTGCGTCGCGCTTCGACATCGCGCGCTTCGGCGCAGAGGTAATGCGTTTCTCGCCACGACAATGCGATGTGATGATTGTTGCCGGGACTGTCACCTACAAAATGGCGTTGGCGGTAAAAAGAATTTACGAACAGATGCCGGAGCCGAAATGGGTGATTGCCATGGGCGCATGCGCGTCGACCGGCGGCATGTACCGCTCCTACGCCGTCCTTCAGGGGATCGATCAGCTTTTGCCTGTTGATGTTTACATCTCCGGTTGCCCGCCGCGTCCGGAAGCGTTGCTTGCCGGCTTGATGAAATTGCAGGAGAAAATTTCTCGCGAACGTTCGTTCAGGAACCAGAAACCTGAGCTGGTCGAAAAATTCGAGGGCGCGTTCTCATGACCTCGAGACACAGGCTTCCAGCCTGTACGGCAAACCGGCATCTTGCCTGTTTCCTTCTGAATGGACTAGGCTTGTCGCCAGCCTAATCTGATCCCATGACGACGGAAGAATTACTCGCTTCGCCCGAGAAGTCATTCGGCGAGAAGATTCGGGACAAGACCGAATTTCGTGGCGAAACAACTTACACGATCGTGGCCAGCGATTTGCGTGAAATCGCAAAATTCTGCCGCGACGAACTTTCGTTCGATTATTTGATCGACATTACGAGCATCGACAATTTCGGCCAGGAGCCGCGTTTCGAAATTGTTTATGAGCTGTATTCAATGCCGCTCGCTGCGCATTTGCGCTTGAAACTGCGCATCTCGGAAGATCCTGGCAGGGTTGATACCGTTTCCGATATTTGGCCAACGGCGAATTGGCACGAGCGCGAGATTTACGACATGATGGGGATCAAATTTCACGGCCATCCCGATCTCCGCCGCATTCTGATGTGGGACGGCTATCCGTTCTTTCCCTTGCGGAAAGAATTTCCGCTCGAAGGATTGCCGAGCGAAATGCCCGATGTCGCATTCACGAAGGCCACACCGATGGAAGGCGGTCCGTTCGTCACCAGGCCAAGTACCGCGACCGCAAAAGATCGAGAACCGCGCGCCCATCCGCCAGAATTGTGAACTGGGTTGGGCAAGACTCGGTCGAGCCGTGCTTCGCGAGTTTCGCCAGTCCCTGGCGGCAGCCACCTATCTTTTAGGCAGCCGAGACCGGCGGGGCAGTGTCGGGTTTTCGCGTTGCTGCCATCACATCTGGACGCAAGGTTTCTTCTCGCGGCCCGGGCATCTTCTGTCCGTGTTTCGGGTAGGCAATTCGACTGTGCAGCATCATCATCAGAGTGAACCGGAAGCGCTCCGCGATGATTTTCAGTTCACCGAGCGTTAGATCGCAGTCGTCCAATTGTCGGTCGGTGATGCGCTCTTCGATAAGCTCATTCACGAGCGATTCAATTTTCTGCGGCGTTGGTTTCTCCAGGCTGCGCGAGGCGCTCTCGACCGTATCGGCGAGGCTAACGATGGCGCTTTCTTTCGACTGCGGTTTGGGTCCGCTATAGCGAAAACTCTCCTGGCGCACATCTGGAATGTCATCCTCGCGCAGCTTCATAATTTTACCGCCCGCGCGCGCGTCCTCGTGTTGCTGAAGCGCGCGTTGATAAAAGTAACGCACGAGTGAAGTGCCGTGATGCTGCTGAATGATGTCGATGATACGCTGATTGAGCTTGTGCTTGAGGGCTAAATCAACACCTTCTTTGACATGCGCGATGATGATTAACGCGCTCATCGTTGGGGCGAGATCATCGTGCGGGTTGCGCTCGAAACTCATGTTTTCGGTGAAGTATTCCGGCTTCACCAATTTACCGACGTCATGAAAATAAGAGCAGACGCGGCAAAGCGTCGCGTTTGCGCCGATGGCTTCCGCGGCTGATTCGGCGAGATTGGCCACGACCAAACTGTGATGATAAGTGCCCGGCGCCTCGATTGTCATCCGGCGCAACAAGGGATGATTAAGGTCCGACGCTTCCAGCCAGGAAATATCCGTCGTGATCTGAAACAGATGTTCGAGGATCGGCAACGCACCGCCAACCAGAGTAGCAGTCAAGATTCCGTTGCCGACAGCCAGCGCGCTTTGCAGTCCGATCATCCCCCAATCGTTGGCGACCGAGCCAAACAGATTAATCGGTCCAATCAAGCCAAACGTGAGCGACAACAACCAAATGGCGAGGCCAACCCCAAGGCCCGCGCGGATCAATCTACTGCGCCGTCGTACCTGTAATGTGAGAGAAACTGCGGTGAACCCGCTGATCAAACTGGTTACGAGAAGGGGGGCGTCGATTGGGCCAAACAGGACGCTACTCCAAAGGCTCACAAAAAAAGCGGCGAAAAGCCCGTGCTGACGTCCCAACAAGACGCTCAACACAAGAGGGGCGAAGGCATAGGGCGTGATCAGCCCGGCCATTTCTGGTTTCAAAAATCGATAATTGCCGCTGTTGCAAATCACCAGCAACAGTTTCGTGACTGCGAGTTGCACGAGAATTATTCCAAAGACGAGAAGGATCCGCGAGCTTCGCGAAAAGCTTTTTGGCTGATTGATCCAGAGTTGCGTTATTGCCGTCGCCAAGACCAGAAGCGCAATGACAAAATTCTTGGTCGGTTCCGGCTGTTGCCCGCTAAAAACAAGAAAAGCCAACCAGCCAGCGAACGCTGCAAAGATCACCAGCTTCGCATACGGGGCGTACTCGAGGTTCCGCCCGAATTCACTCCGCGTCCGGCGGCGGCGAGTTTTCCGTGAAGCCAAGCCGCGCTTAATGAGTCGTCCGCGTTTAAAAGAATCGAACATATCGATCTTTATTTCCGTGAAGCAGGCGCGGGTGAACGATGCTGCTGATAGGCATTGATGATAGCCCGGACAAGCTCGTGTCGAACAACATCGCGCTCAGTAAAATAGACGGTTGCGATTCCCGGAACATTTTTCAGCGCCTGCAGCGCTTCCACAACCCCCGAACGCTTGTTCACAGGTAGATCGACTTGCGTTACGTCGCCGGTGATTACGCATTTGGAATTCAGCCCGATTCGCGTCAGCAACATGAACATCTGTTCGGTCGTCGTGTTCTGAGCTTCGTCGAGGATAACGAACGCGTTGCTTAGGGTGCGCCCTCGCATGTAGGCAAGCGGCGCGACCTCGATTGTCTGTCGCGCCAGAGCTCGTTCCAGTTCCTCTGCGTCCAACATGTCGCGCAGGGCATCGTAAAGTGGACGGAGATATGGCGTTATCTTTTCCTGCAAGTCGCCCGGCAGAAATCCCAGCGCTTCGCCGGCTTCCACGGCTGGCCTCGTCAAAATGATTCGCGCAACTTGCTCTTTTTTTAGCGCCGCCACGGCCATCGCCACCGCGAGATAAGTCTTGCCCGTTCCGGCTGGCCCAATTCCAAAAACGACATCGTGATCTTGAATGGCTTCAACATAATTGCGCTGACCCGAGCTGCGCGCGACAATCGGCGGCTTGCGAGCCGATGTTGTGATCTTCGCAGAAACGACTTCACTGAGATTCTCTTCGCGCGCTTCTGTCACCGAATTCAGAGCGTAATTGAATTCGTGTTTTTGAATATCCACCCCTTTTTGTCGGACTTTCTCAAGTTGATCAAAGACGTGCTGCGCCTTTTCGATCCTGCCCGGTTCGCCTTCGAGTTTCACCCAGCCTTCACGAGTCGTCACCTTCACGCCGAGAGAATCCTCGAGAATTTTCAAGAGCTTGAGATCGTTGGCGTAGAGCGATTGCAAAGCGCGCGGACTCTCAAACTGCAATGTGCGCGTTTCAGTCATAGGATCAAGGAAGGGCGATTTGGAAATCGCCCCTCGTTGTTTTTGCAAGATCGACCTCTACGCTTATCGGAAACCATAGACCAGCGCCCAATGGGTGCGTTCTTCTGGCGATTCCTCGATGTTCACTATGATAAAGTAGCTACCCGTTGTGTTAGGAATAACGTGTGCTGCCGCGAAGTGACCTTTCTCCCAGCTGTCTGGCTGTTCGGCAAGCTTTCCATCGGAATCATAAATGTGCACCGAAATCTTTGCGCGTTCGACCTCCGTGCCCAGCCAGAACCAGTATTCGTTGCCTTTAAATAATTGCTGCCGCACCGCTTTTTTGTCGCCGGCGCCCAGATCCCCGCCCCAGTAATCTTCCCGCACTTGAAAGCCTTCTTTCACGTACGGTTCCGCGGCCTGCAGAGCGAATGACTGCGCGTCGTCGACCGAAGCGAGACCCGCAGGCCGCAACACGACCAGGAGTGCGAGCCAACAGCTTCCGCGCAAGAGAGCTTTCACCGACGCGTTCATCAAAAGGTTTTAATCCCTGGTTACGATGCCGTCGCCGAGCCGTGTCGTAATCTCATTGATTTTTTTTACCGCTTCCGGTGGGATGCGCGCGTTGCCCACGTCGATCAAAGGTTTGACTTTAACAAGGCCGACCTCAATTTCGTGGATGATGGGCACGTTAAACTCCGGCATCGCCTGCAGCCTCGTCTGAAAGTAAGAAAGCAGATCCGGCTGATGCAGCAGTTCGGCGCCGTCGACGGAAAAACGTTTCGTCACCACTGATGTCAGCACTTCGGTGCCGCGCAGCCATCCGCCCAAACTAACAAGCTGCGACAGTTTTTCATCGTGCACCTCGTTCATTGCCTGTTGCACGCTGTTCTGTGTGCGATCGAGTTCCTGTCGCACGCTGTCCCAATCTCGCTTGTCCGCGGCTTCGATGATGGCTTTTGCGTGCGGCGTGATTGAATTGCCCACGCCAATTCCCTTAGACAGCGCCAAAACGCGCTGCCCGATTTCCTTTACCGCTGGTGCATCCTCCGCTTGCACCGCGATGAAACCATCGGCAATCACTGTCCCCAGTAAAAGCGCGATACGTGGCCGTTCGGTAAAGTTTGTTCCCCTGTCACTTCGGACATGTTCTTTCCAGTTAACCACGCCTAGTTTGTTCAGTGCGCCAAAAATTTCATTCGGCAAAGGAACGACTACGTCTTCCACCTTTTTCGACAACTGTTTAATATCGATATGCTGCGGGACCTGGGCGCCATGCGCGCACAATGTCAGGCTACTCACGGCGATCGCACTCAGTTTCAAATATCTAGTGAACGGAATCATTGGGAGCTTCGATTGTTGATTTCGGCGTCGTATTCAGGATTAATGGAGCAAACCTTAAGCAGAACCCCTGCTATATACAAATCACCGGCGTAAAAGATTTTGACTCCACTGAATCGAACCAATTCTCCAACCCGGCGGCATGACCGTTTACTTTTTTTATGATCTTGACCCGGCTTCAGCAAATTCTTAGCCGCGCATCATCCAAGCGACTGCTGGTGATCGGTGACTTGATGCTGGATGAATTCGTTTGGGGGAAAGTTGGCCGCATTTCTCCCGAAGCGCCTGTGCCAGTTGTCGAGGTGACTGGCGAATCATTTTATCCGGGAGGCGCCGCTAATGTCGCTCGCAATCTCCGCGAGTTTGTCGACCGCGTCGCAGTGATCGGCTTACTCGGAAAAGATCGCAGTGGCCAGCAGTTACTCGAATTATTGGCTCACCAAAAGATCGACATGTCCAATGCGGTCGAAGATGAGACGTTTCGAACCATCGTCAAAACCCGCATCATCGCGCGTCATCAACAAGTCGTTCGTGTCGATCGCGAACAATTTGCCAGCCCGTCGCCGGGACAAATTGCAAGAGTCGTAACGGCGGTCCGAAAAGATCTTCCGGAAACCGACGCGATCATCTTCGAAGATTACGGCAAGGGGTTCTTGGCGACCGAGCTCGTTTCGCAAATTGCGCGTGACGCCCGCTCAGCTGATAAACTCATCGCGGCCGATCCTAATCCCCGACATTCTGTTGACTGGCGTGGGATGACGGTGGTGAAACCAAACCGTGCGGAAGCTTTTCTCGCGGCCGGGATTCCATGGCGCGAACCGGATGAGGCTCCGAGAGAAGATGTCGATCTTCGGCGGGCTGGCGAAGCGCTCCTGACAAGATGGGAAACCAAGTATCTCCTCGTCACCCTCGGCGAACACGGCATGATGCTTTTTCAAGAGAACAAAGCGCCGGATTACATCCCGACTAAGGCACGCCAAGTATTCGACGTTTCGGGCGCAGGCGATACCGCCATCGCGCTCTTCACTCTTGCGCTCGCTTGCGAGGCAACGCCGAGTGAAGCGGCGGAAATCGCCAACCACGGCAGCGCCGTTGTTGTCAGCAAACTCGGGACAGCGACCGTGACGCGAGACGAACTTGTTTCCAGTTTTCAGAGGGACTCGGAGCGTGGCTGACACGGTCGCGCCTGCTGTCTTCCTTGATCGCGACGGCACGGTCATGCGCGATGCTGATTATTGTTCCGACCCCAAACAGGTACAGATTTTCGCCGGCGTTCCGGAAGCATTACGCCGTCTAAAAGCAAATGGCTTCAAACTCATCATCATCACGAATCAAAGCGGGATTGGACGCGGTTTTTTCTCGATTGACCAATATCACGCGGTTGAAGCGGAAGTAATACGGCAACTGGGTGATAACTTGATCGATGCAACTTATTTTTGTCCGGATCTCCCGGATCGACCATCCAGTTGCCGGAAGCCCGCGCCGGGAATGATTCTGGAAGCGGCACGGGATCATCATGTCGATCTTACGCGCTCATTTCTTATCGGTGACAAAGAGATCGATGCCGAATGCGGTCGCCACGCCGGGGTGCGCACCATACGTGTTCAGACTGGATTTCAGCGCGACACGACCGGCAGCATCGCAGATTGGGTTGCACCTAATCTCGTTGACGCCACAAAGATCATTGTGGATCTTGTGAATGAATAAGGCCGTTGGAATCATTCCTGCCCGATGGAATTCCACGCGTTTTCCAGGTAAACCATTGCATTTGGTTGCAGGTAAGCCACTTCTGCTCCGCGTTTTGGAACGCTGCCGATGCGCTAAGAACTTGGATTCCTTGATCATCGCAACGGACGACATGCGGATCGCGCACGCCGCTTTTGATTGGGGTGCGGAAGTCTCGTTGACCTCGGGGCGGCACCGCAGTGGCAGCGATCGCGTTGCCGAAGTTGCAAGAAAGGCAATGGAGTTCGGGTACGTAATCAATATCCAAGGCGACGAGCCATTGGTCGATCCTCGCTTGATCGACAAGCTTGTCGAAAGACTCCGATCCAATCGCAAGATCGAGATGGTTACTGCAGCACATCCTTTCGATAATCCTGCGGAAGCGTCTTCGCCGCATCAGGTGAAGGTTGCTCTCGACCTTAGCGGTCGCGCGCTCTATTTTTCCCGCGCTGCGATCCCCTTCCCGCGCAATCTTTCAGGGATAAAATATCTTCGCCATCAAGGGATCTACGGTTTTCGCCGCGACACGCTGTTGCAGTTTGTAAAATGGAAACCGACGCCACTGGAGCGTTCTGAATCACTCGAGCAATTGCGCGCGCTTGAAAATGGTGTAAGTGTTCATGTGCTCGTCATTGCCAAAGGATCGCCCGGCGTGGACACGCCCGAGGACGCAAACGCGCTCGAGCAAAAGCTTGCTCGCGCAGAACCGAGGGCTCTCTCGTGAAATACATTTTCATCACTGGCGGCGTAGTCAGTTCGTTGGGGAAGGGCCTTGCCGCGGCTTCGCTCGGCACGCTGCTTGAACTCCGCGGTTTGCGTGTTGTTTTCCAAAAATTCGATCCCTATCTCAACGTTGACCCTGGAACGATGAACCCGTTCCAACACGGCGAAGTTTATGTGCTGAACGACGGCGCGGAGACCGACCTTGATCTTGGTCATTACGAACGGTTCACCAACTGCGTCCTTTCGCGGCACAACAATCTGACGAGCGGCCAGGTCTACGAGTCGGTAATTTCAAAGGAGCGGCGCGGCGACTATCTCGGCAAGACCGTGCAAGTGATTCCCCACGTCACTGATGTCATCAAGGATCGCATTCGCGAACTTTCCGACGAGAGCAAATACAACGTCGTCATCACAGAAATCGGTGGAACGACCGGCGACATCGAAGGTCTGCCGTTTCTCGAAGCGATCCGGCAATTCATCCTCGAAGTCGGCGCGCAAAATGTCGTCAACATGCATGTCACGCTCGTTCCCTACATCAAAGCCGCCCACGAATTAAAAACAAAACCGACCCAGCAAAGCGTCGCAAAATTGCGCGAGATCGGTTTGCAACCGCAAGTGTTGATTTGCCGAGCAGAAAATCCGCTCGATCGCGATGTGCGCCAGAAATTGTCGATGTTTTGCAGCGTTTCGGAAAAGGCCGTGATCGAAGCGCGCGATGTCGAGCACACGGTTTACGAATATCCGTTAATGTTGCATGCCGAGGGACTCGACGCACTCGTCTGTGAGCTTTTACATCTCGAGACTCCTCAACCCGACCTGACAGACTGGCGGAAGTTTGTCGAGCGCGTCGTCAGTCCGAAAAAGCGCGTCAAGATCGCCGTGGTCGGCAAATACATCGACCTGCAGGACGCGTACAAAAGCATTTACGAATCGCTCACGCACGCGGCCGCGAGCCAGGATTGCGGAATTGATCTCAAGCTCATCGACGCCGAATCATTGCAAGAAGGTACGGACAGCCAATTAGAAGATGTCGCCGGCGTTTTAATTCCGGGCGGTTTTGGCGAGCGCGGGGTGGAAGGAAAAATCAAAGCCGCGCGGTTCGCTCGCGAACACAAAATTCCATATCTTGGTCTCTGCCTCGGCATGCAAGTGGCGACGATTGAATTCGCAAGAAATGTCTGCGGAATCAAAAACGCCAGCAGCACCGAGTTCGACAAGAACGCGAAGGAACCCGTGATTTCGCTTCTCGAAGAACAGCGTGGCGTGCGTGAGAAAGGCGGGAGCATGCGGCTCGGTACGTGGCCAACGAAAATTGTGCTCGGCACGCTGGCGGAAAAAATCTACGGACGCAACGAAGTAATGGAGCGGCATCGGCACCGCTACGAATTCAATATGAAATACCGCGACCGCATGACCGAAAAGGGATTTACTATCTCGGGAACATCCCCCGACGGTACGCTCGCGGAGCTAATTGAATTGCGGGATCACCCGTACTTCCTCGCCTGCCAATATCATCCGGAGTTTCAGAGCAAGCCGAACAAACCGCATCCGCTTTTTAAAGGATTTATTCAGGCGTGTCTTGCCCATCCAGCGGATGGCTCGAGATCGGATTGATCTAGCTCGCGCAGATAACCAAACAGTTTTGTCGCGGCTTCGCGCAAGTCTTGTTGTTTACTTAGGCTGCGAATTACCGAGAAACCTTTTTCTGATTTAACCGGATTCCACGCTAGTAATCCGACGCGCTGATTTTTATCTGGGGAAAACGATTTGGCATTCTCGATTAACTGCAACGGCGTTCTCGGTGCGTAATGCGTCGGCGATTGGCCTGGGGCACGAACAATCGTGGTATCGGCATTCTGCCGATGAGATCTGAGCTGGAAACCCATGCTACGCAACTGCTCTGCGGAAATCGGTCCACGGCGCAAGACGTCGATGTTGCCATCGTGCACGGCGACAATTGTTGATTCGATTCCATGAGTCGCCGATCCGGCCTCCACAATCAGGGGAATCCTTCCGTCGAGCTCATCCAGGACATGCTGTGCGGCCGTCGGACTGACGCGGCCGAATCGATTCGCGCTCGGCGCGGCAAGCGGCCCACCGAACGCGCGAATAATTTCGGAAAAAATTGGATGTGCGCTAATTCGAACCGCAACAGTGTCGAGACCACCAGTCACAATTTCAGGCATGATTGATTTTCTCGGCAAAACGATTGTCAACGGTCCCGGCCAAAACCGATCAACAAGTTTCTCAATCAATTGTCGATCCTTGCCTCCGATTTGTGCGACGCGGTTGAGCCAGGCTCCATCTGGCAGATGGACGATCAGAGGATCAAAATACGGCCGTTCTTTTGCTTCAAAAATCTTCGCGACGGCGATCGGACTAAGCGCATCAGCCGCAAGTCCGTAAACGGTTTCTGTCGGTAAGGCGACTGTTTCGCCTTTTTGCAGGAGCTCGACGGCACGTGCAATCGGGTCGACCCTCTGCGATTGACGATTCGAGCGACGGGCCCGCCTCAGCGGGTAATTTTCAACCGCCGCTACAATTTCCGTTTTCACTTGGGCACTCGCTGGGCGAGCACCGTTTCAGTCTGCCGTTTTCGAAATGCTTCGAGCTTTTTGCGAATCTTGCTATCGGAGAGCGCAAGAATGCTGGCGGCAAGGAGCGCGGCATTTTTCGCGCCCGGAGCGCCGATCGCCAGCGCGCCGACGGGAACGCCCCCCGGCATTTGCGCGATTGACAACAACGAATCGAGCCCTTGTAACGCTGACGATTGGATCGGCACACCGAGCACCGGCAGCCAAGTATAGCCGGCGATCGCTCCCGCCAGATGCGCCGCAGCGCCCGCGCCAGCTATGATCACACGCAATCCACGATCCGCTGCCTTTCGCGCGAAGTCGGCGGTAGCATCCGGGCTGCGATGCGCGGAAAGCACTTGATGTTCGTTAGGCACACCAAGTTTGTCGAGGAGTTCCACGGAATGGCGCATGGTGTCCCAATCCGACGCGCTTCCCATAACAACAGCGACGAGTGGATAAGATTTTTGCGCAGGCATAACGTCAATTCCTAGCAACCAGTTAACTTGTAAAGCCGTTTTTACACGTCAAGGAGCCGCGTTTCCCAGCCGCTGCGTAGCCGATTTGGAAATCGCCCTTCCTTGTCGATATTGGCGTCGTGAATCGAGGCGACAAATCCATTGTGCTCATCGGCTTCATGGGAACAGGGAAATCTGTCGTTGGAAAAGCTTTGGAACAGAAAACTGGATTTCGTCGCTTCGACACAGACGAAATTATTTCGTCCAAGTTAAAAACGCCGATCCAGGAGATCTTTTCAACCCATGGCGAAGAATATTTTCGCGACCTCGAAACCGAAACCGTGCGTTCATTGTCTGGAGAAGAGCCGGCAATTGTCGTGACGGGGGGCGGCATCGTCCTGCGTGGAGAGAATGTCGATCTTTTAAGGCAAATGGGGACGGTCGTCTGGCTTGATGCCGACGAAGCGACGCTCCGCGCGCGCATTCATCGCTTGAGTGATCGTCCGCTATTGCGGACAGCGAATCCGGGAGCGACGCTATCGGAGTTACTGGCGGCGCGTGAACCGCTTTACAGGAAAGCTGGCGATCTACGAGTAGACATTTCGCAAAAGAGCCCCGAAGAAATCGCTGAATTGATCTTGAAAAACATCAGGAATTTCCCCGTCGGAGAATAACCGTGATATCCGAAATCGAGAGTATGTCGCCGCGAATATCGGGTGAGGAATTGAAAAAAGAGCTCAGCGCATTTGCGCGCGAGCTTGGATTTGATTCGTGCCGTGTTGCGGCTTGCGCTTCCCCGCCCCACGCAGGCGAGTTTCGGAATTGGCTGCGCGAAGGCGCGGCCGGAGAAATGAGTTACATGGAGCGCGCCGAAGATAAACGCTGTGATCCACAGAAGGTTTTGCCGGGCGCGCGATCGGTCATCGTTGTGGCTCTCAATTATTTTCAAGGTGCAGAGGCAGACGTACCGCCTGCAAATTCAAGGATTGGGGCTGCGCATGGACGCGTCGCACGCTATGCATGGGGGGACGATTACCATGATGTGATCGCGGCGAAACTGGACAAGATCGACGGTTTCCTTCGCGAATTCGGCGGCAGGCAAAAATACTATGTGGACACGGGCCCAATCTTGGAGCGCGATCATGCGGCTCAAGCCGGCATCGGGTGGCATGGTAAGAGCACGATGTTGATCGATCCACGTCTGGGGACGTGGTTCTTTCTCGGCGAAGTTTTGACGACCCTCGATTTGGCGCCGGATTCTCAGCAACCTGACCGTTGCGGAACTTGTGAGCGCTGCATCACAGCGTGTCCAACGGGCGCAATCACGGCTCCACATCGGCTCGATGCGCGTCGCTGCATTTCTTATCTAACGATTGAGTTGAAAAAATCCATCCCTCTGGAGCTTCGGCCACTAATCGGAAACCGAATTTTCGGTTGCGATGACTGCCTCGATGCTTGCCCATGGAATCGGTTTGCACAGGCGTCCCGGGAAACCGCGTTTTTCGCGCGCCCATCGACAACAGGTATGTCGCTGCGGGATTATTTGAAACTGAACGACGCTGAATTTCGCGCGCTGTTCAGAAATTCGCCGATAAAACGAATCAAGCGACGCGGCTTTTTGCGCAACGTCTGCGTCGCGTTAGGCAACGTAGGCGATTTGTCAGACTTGCCGGCGCTTGAGCGCGCCGCGGCCGATTCTGAGCCATTGATCACCGAGCACGCGGCTTGGGCGGTTGAACAGATCCGGGAACGATTCCGGGTGAAAACGTCCGAAATCAGTTGAATCCAAAAGCGCCGCCCTCGCATCCAATCAGTATCGCTGTGAACGGGATTTGCCTTGCAAGAATCTAAAGAGCCATTATTTATGACGCCCCCAAAGGCGTGAAACCCCCTGTCATGCATCAAACTCTAGTTTCACACGCGGTTACGCCTGAGACGGGTAGGAAGGGACGATCACGCCGCAGGCGCCACATCATTTTCGGTTCCATTTGCCTCGTATTGTTGCTGATCATTGTTTGGGCCGTCGCGAGCAGACGCGAGAAGCCGATTCCCGTGACGACGGAAAAAGCTGTCCGCAAGACCATTCTGCAGACCGTTTCTGCCACCGGGAAGGTGCAACCCGAAACCGAGGTAAAAATTTCGCCGGAAGTGGCCGGTGAAATTATCGAGTTGCCGGTTACGGACGGGATGCCGGTTAAAAAGGGCGATCTGCTCGTCAAGGTTAAACCCGATTCCTACAAGGCCCTGCTTGAGCAGCAAGAGGCGGCGATCAGCGCGGCGAAGGCAACCAATCTGCAGCAGAAAGCAACAATGATGAAGACCGAGCAGGACCTCAAACGGGCCGAGGATTTGTTCAATAAAAAGCTGATCTCAGTGCAGGAATACAACGCTGCGCAAGCAGCTGACGATGTAGCGAAAAATACGTACGAAAGCTCCCTGCATGAAATCGAGCGTGCACAAGCGGGTTCGAGTCAGGCGCGCGATCAGCTTTCCAAAACCACAATCTATTCGCCTATCGACGGAACGGTCACGATCTTAAATAGCAAACTTGGCGAACGCCTCGTTGCCACCAATCAGTTCGCCGGGACGGAAGTCATGCGGGTGGCCGATCTCGCGCACATGCAAGCAGTTGTCGATGTTAACGAGAATGACGTGGTCAATGTTAAACTCGGCGATAAAGCGAGCGTAAAGATCGATGCTTATGGCGATCGCAAGTTCAAAGGCATCGTCCAGCAAATTGCGAATACCGGAAAAACGACCGGCGCCGGCACGCAGGAGGAAGTGACGAATTTCGAAGTGAAAATTCGCATCGACGATCATGATGTGGGGTTACGGCCCAGCCTCAGCTGCACTGCCGACATCGAAACGAACATGGTCAAAGATGCGGTCGCCGTGCCGATGCAGAGCGTGACGATTCGCACGGGCGATAGCAACTTGAGTCCAGAGGAAATCGAAAAGAAAAAGCAGAAGACAGCGCAGCAAGACAAAGGCGACAACAGCGCAGATTACGTTAACGAGCGCCAGGAAAAGGCGACACAGAAAGAGGAGCACGAAAAAATTGCCAAGGTTGTATTTCTAAAAAAAGGCAGCAAGGCGCAGTTGGTGAAGGTAACGACCGGGATCTCGGATGACACCTACATGGAGATTAAGAGCGGCGTGCAACCGGGTGACGAAGTAGTCGCCGGCAGTTACAACGCGATCAGCCGCAAACTAAAGGACGGCGCAAAACTTACCTACGACAAGGAAACGACGAAATAGTCGAGCGACGCGCCGCGCACGAGTGTTTGATGAACAAGCTCAACTCTGATGTGACTCGACCACCGGGTCCCGTCGTCATCGATATCGAGAACATCACCAAGGACTACGTGATGGGCGAAGAAATCGTGCGGGCTTTGCGCGGGGTCTCGCTTCAAATTCACCACAACGAATACGTCGCGATCATGGGGCCAAGCGGCAGCGGCAAATCGACGCTTATGAACATGTTTGGTTGCCTCGATACACCCACTTCAGGACGTTACGAGTTTAACGGCAAGAACGTAGCGGCCATGGACGATGACGAACTCGCGGCGATTCGAAATCGGGAGATCGGCTTCGTTTTCCAAACATTTAACCTGCTCCCGCGTTCCACTAGTCTTCGCAATGTTGAGCTTCCACTCATCTACGCGGGAA
>VBQB01000349.1 GCA_005887855.1 Verrucomicrobiota bacterium
TCATCGCGCCTAAAGTGATAGTTTGCCTCGGTGCCGTCGCCGCGAAAACGCTTCTGAAAACAAATCGCGGAATTTCCCAGTTCCGCGGGCAATGGCTTGACTATCGAGGAAGCAAATTGATGGCTACCTATCACCCCGCCTATCTCTTGCGCAACCCCAACGCAAAAGGGGAAGTCTGGAAAGATCTCCAGAAGGTCATGGCCGTCCTCGGTCTCCGTGCAAAAGGCAAGTCCGCCTGACCCATCATGGGAATCCTGCTCGGGCTGCTTACCGCGATAGGCTGGGGCGGTGCTGACTTTACCGCGCGATTCTCCGCGCATCGCGTGGGCGCGCTCCGCACCATGTTTTACATGCAGTTCATCGGATTTCTGCTCCTCACCGCCTCCATGCACTGGCTCGGCGGTTGGGGACATCTTGCAGACGGTTCCGGATGGCAACCGTGGGCCTGGGGATTCCTTGCCGGCCTTATCGTTATCCTGCGCTGACATTGATCCTTTCCTGGCATGGCGGTGATCATCTTTCGGCTGCAAGAGTTGGCGGCATCCTCTTGATACTATCCGGCGTCGTGGTGGTCGCAGGTGGAGAGCACCTGCCCTCAGAGAATTCCACACAACCCGCAAAGACAAATACCCGCGGCATTGGCTGGGCGATCGTCGCTGCCGTCGCATTCGGCATCTTATTCTGGCTCCTTGGGATTCGTGTCGTGTCCCGCGTCGGAGCGATACAATCCGTGTGGATGATCCGCCTGACCAGTTCGATCCTGACAGCATCCATAATTTTCTCCGCCGCGCAGCCCATGCGCCTGCCGCGCGGCACCGTGCGTTGGATGGCTCTCGGGATGGGTCTATTCGATACTCTGGCCTTTGTGTTGAGCAATCGCGGCATGCAGTTGGAGCAAGTGGCGGTGATCAGCGTGCTCGGCTCGCTCTATGGAGCGGTTACTGTGGGACTCGCGGCAATTGTTCTGCGCGAACATATCTCCCGCTGGCAATGGGCAGGAATCGCGACTATTTTTTCCGGAATTTTTCTAATTAGCAGGTAAGTGCCCACCACCCTTACCTTGAACCGTTCCCCCCCATTCGAACGCATTTCTCCCTGCTGATACACTACACGGCGCGATGAATTCTTATTTCTGCAACGTGGCGTTGCCCGTGCCCCTGCGAACGACGTTCACCTATGCCGTGCCGGAAGAGTTGCGCTATACGTTGCGGGCGGGCACCCGCGTCCTGGTGCCCTTCCGCAAGAAGTCGCTGGTTGGCGTTGTCGTGGAGTTGGCCGACGCCGCTCCCAAAGACACTAAAATCCGTGAAATCACCCGCGTGCTCGATATCGTCCCTCCGCTTACCTCGAAGCTCATCGAACTCGCCACCTGGATTGCCGGCTACTACGTCGCGCCCCTTGGCGAAGTCTTTCGCGCCATGCTTCCCCCGCTCGTTGAGCTGAGATCCCAGCGCCAAATCGTTTTGACGGAATGCGGGCGCGAGGCCGCCGAAAGTTTGAGTGGCGGCGAACTGTCTCACGGCTTGACGGGAATAGAGGCCGCATTTCTCGCGAAGTTGAAAGAAAAGAAAGGCGCAATGCCTTTAAGGCCGCAAGCGAAGCTGGGTTTGGAAGTTTCGTCGCTGCAAAAACTACAGCGCCTTAGGCTCATTGAAATTCACGAGAGCATTCAACCGCAAAAACGCAAAACGCAGCGTGTGATTGCCTGGAAAGCTGCGCTGGCGCACAGTGACGCCGCCAAGCCGCTCGCCGAAAAAGAAGAAAAGATTCGGATGCTGCTCGAAACGGAGCGTGGACCGCTTCCCTTAGCGCAACTCTTGCGGCTTGCGAAAATAACGCGATCTTTGATCGAGCGTATGCTGCGAGACGGCTTACTCGAAAGCTGGGAGGAGCCGCAAGATCCGGCGGAAGACGCTTTCGATGCGGGCTACACGCCACCAGCGCACGAACTGAACGCCGAGCAGGACAGCGCGCTCAAAGAGATTCGCGCGCGATTCGAGTTGGGAGAGTTCGGCGTGCAATTGCTGCATGGCGTGACCGGCAGCGGCAAAACAGAAGTGTATTTGCGCGCGGTGCAGGACACTCTCGCCCGCGGGAAAACCGCGATCATCCTCGTGCCGGAGATCGCCCTGACGTTGTGGATTGGGCGGCAGTGTCGCTCCTGGTTTGGCGCTCGCTTTGAGGGCGTGGCGGTTTTGCATTCCGCGCTCAGCGACGTCGAGCGAGCGCGCGAATGGTGGCGCGTTCGAAACGGCGAAGCGCGCGTCGTCGTTGGAACCCGCTCGGCAATTTTCGCTCCGCTCGAGAACCTCGGCCTGATTATCGTCGATGAAGAGCAGGAAAACAGCTACAAGCAGGAAGAAACGCCCCGGTATCACGGGAGAGACGTGGCTATCGTCCGCGCAAAGATGGAAAACGCCTTGGGGCTCCTCGGGTCCGCTACGCCCTCCATGGAGAGCTACCATCACACCCGCAATGGAAAGTACGAATTATTGACACTCGCATCCCGTGTCGCGGACCGCGCACTCGCAAACGTGGAAATTGTCAACCTGCGCGAAGAGTTTCAGCAAACGCATCAGACCAGTCCGATTTCCGCCAAGCTGCACGCGGGAATTCAAGAATGTCCTTCGAATGGAACGCAGGCCCTCGTGCTCATCAACCGGCGGGGATATTCCTGGTCCGTTCTGTGCCGAAGTTGCGGCGCGTCCGTGCAGTGCGTCAATTGCAGCATCTCCATGACCCATCACAAGCAACGTAACCGCCTCGAATGCCATTATTGCGGCTCGATTCAAGCTATTCCGAAACTCTGTCCGAAGTGCCAGTCCAAATACGTTTATTTTTTTGGCGAAGGCTCCGAGCATCTCGAAGAGCGCCTGCGCAAGGAATTTCCCGGCGCGCGCATCGCGCGGCTCGACCGCGACACCGCGCGCACCAAGCGCCAATATCAGGAAACGCTCGGAGCGTTTGCCGGCGGCGCGCTCGATATTCTCGTGGGTACGCAAATGCTCGCTAAAGGTCACGATTTTCAGCGCGTAACACTCGTTGGCGTGGTCAGCGCGGATGCCTCGTTGAGCCTGCCGGACTTTCGTGCTGCGGAGCGAACCTTTCAATTGCTGACGCAAGTAGCC
>VBQB01000360.1 GCA_005887855.1 Verrucomicrobiota bacterium
GCCGCATCCGAACAGAGCCAAAGTACCGCGGCAGCAATTTCTTCGGGTTTACCCATGCGTCCGACTGGTTCTTGCGAGATTACTCTCTCGCGGCCTTCGGCAGTACCGCCGGTGAAACGATCCATCATCGCGGTGCTGATGATCCCGGGGCACACGGCATTGATGCGGATGTTTTGCGCGGCGTAATCGAGTGCCGCCGATTTGGTCAGGCCAATCACGCCATGTTTCGCCCCGGCGTACGCCGCTTGACCTTTGAACCCTTTGACTCCGGCGCCGGACGAAGTATTGACGATTGCGCCGCCGCCTTGCTCAAGCATCAGCGCGATTTCGTGTTTCATGCACAGAAACACGCCGCGAAGGTTAACGGCAAGTATTCGGTCCCAGTCCTGCTCAGTTAGCTCGGCAGTTGCCATCACCGGTTGTTCGATGCCCGCGTTGTTAAACGCAAAGTCGAGTCGCCCGAAAGCTTCAATAGTCTTGTCCAAGGCCGACTTCACATCGTTGGTTTGTGTCACGTTACACTTGACCGCGAGTGCGCGGCCGCCTTGTTGCTCGATCAGGTGCGCTGTTTCCTGATTACCCTGCTCGCCAATGTCGGCAACGACCACGCTCGCACCGGCGCGTGCAAAGGCCAATGCCGTCGCGCGGCCAATACCGCTGCCTGCTCCAGTGACAAAGGCCACTTTGCCGGTGAATCTTCCGTTGTCGTTAATAGTAGTAGCCATATCTGATTCTCTCATCTGCCGGCTTGATATTGTTCGGCACTGACCTTCTCCATCCAATCAACGACCTTGCCGTCGAGCGCTTCCTGAATAGCAATGTGCGTCATTGCTGTCGTCGGCGCGGCGCCGTGCCAATGCTTCTCGTTAGGCGCAAACTGAACGACATCGCCGGGACGGATCTCTTCGATCGGACCGCCTTCGCGCTGCACGCGACCTGCGCCGGCAGTTACGATTAGTGTTTGCCCAAGCGGATGCGTATGCCACGCGGTGCGGGCACCCGGCTCAAACGTAACGCTTGCGCCAGAAGCGCGCGCCGGATCGTGCGCTTGGAATAAAGGATCTATTCGCACGGTCCCGGTGAACCAATCGGCTGGTCCTCTGCTGGATGGTTGTGAGCCAACTTTCTTGATTTCCATTTTGAGTTCCTTTCTTTGGGTTGAGGGGCTGTTGGTTTCGCCGCGGAGAATCGCCGGCATGCCGAGCGCGGCGAGACTTATACTTCTAAGGAATGTGCGGCGGGTAAGAAGCATTGGTCATTAGGTAAATCGGCGAACGCCCGACGCTCCTGCTTAAGAGGATTGTAGCCCGGCTTCTTGTATAAGTTGTCCCAATGCGCCGCGATGTCGGGCTTATAGACCTTTTCTGTCCAATCCTGCGGCTCGACTTCTTCCAGCGCGACTGAGACTGAGTCTTCACCGTAGTCCAGCGTGCTCGTGACAGCTTTCACGATGCGTTGCGCAAGCTGCGTCTTCTGCTGCTCCGATTTTCCGGGCCAAAGTTTTACGATGATGTGCGGCATATTTGCTCCTGTCTGGCGTTTGAGATTCGTTTCATCTTTTAACTTAAGGCTTCACCGTCACCTTGATCGCCTTCCGGTCGTTCATCGCGCGAGAGCCTTCAGTTACCATCAGCCCAGATCGGCTTAGTTGCACAGTTAGCCTGTCGTATCCATGTCCATAACGAAACGATACCTTGCTTGTTTCGCAATGACCTTCGACCACGCGTCGTTGATTCCATTCATCGGTATCTTTGTGATCTGCGGTTTTATCTTTTGGATAGCGCAAAAATCCAGCATCTCCTGTGTCTCTCGAATGCCACCAGTGTTTGATCCAGCTAGGGAAGTTCTTGATAGTACCGTGGTCATTTGGCCGTACTCGTTTGGAGTCGTGAGCTTTCCGACACCGACTCGGCAGAGAGTTGCATCTCGCTTGAGAAGCGGAATGAACCTGTCCAGGTCGTGCTGGTAGGGAATCGTATCCAGAATAAAGTCAAAGGCTCTCTTGTACTTTGAGAAATCAGCCCCCTCTTTGTTGATGAGAACGTCCTTTGCACCAAAGCGGTGCGCGTCGTTTGTTTTATCTGGAGAAGTCGTGACAGCCGTTACTTCGGCACCCATTGCAGTCGCAAGCTGTACTGCCAGGTGGCCCAAACCACCCAAACCAAGTACTGCCACCCTTTTTCTAGGAGCGACGCTCCAATAGCGAAGAGGCGAGTAGCACGTAATACCAGCACACAACAATGGTCCTGCTTCGGAAAGCTCGATTGAATCCGGAATACTGAGGACGAAATCCTCGTCAACGACGATGAATTTCGAATAGCCGCCCTGAGTAATGGTTCCGTCACGGCCTTTTGAGGCATAAGTCTGCGTGTTGCCGTTCTCGCAGTAATTTTCGGCTCCCCGAAGGCACTCAGGGCAATGCCGGCAAGAGTCAACCATCGTCCCCGCGCCAACACGTGAGCCCACGTCGAACTTACTTACACTCGAGCCAATGGCTACAACCTCTCCAGCAATTTCATGGCCTACGATTTGCGGATAATGGATCTTGCCCCAGTCGCCATGGATCGTGTGAATGTCAGAATGACAAACTCCACAATAATGGATCTTGATCGCCACGTCCTTCGGACCGAGCGCGCGGCGCTGGAACTTCATGAGTTCAAGCGGAGTGGCCGGTGCGGCTATTTCTCGCGTCTGCGCGCGCAGGGTCACGCCTGCCAGCAACGGCGCCGCAAGCATTGTTGCGCCGGCGGCCAGGAACTGTCGCCGATCCCACGTGCGCGGACTGTCCTTATCTGCTGAGTTCCAATTTTCATTGTTCATTTGATCGCTCCTCCTATTTTTAGGCTCAAGGTTTGACCATCACCTTGATCGCTTCGCGATCATTCATCGCGCGATAACCATCAGGCACACCATCAAGATCTACAGTGCGATCGAACACTCGACCCGGTTCAATCCTGCCTTCGAGTACGTCCGGCAACAGCTCGTCGATGTAGGCACGAACCGGAGCAGGCCCGCCGCTCACGCTCACGTTGTTATAAAATGCTGGTTCCGATCCCGGCGTCTTCTCGTCCTGCGGAACGCCGACGCGCCCGACTGCGCCGCCGGGACGCGCGATGCTGATTGCGGTGTAAACTGCTTGCTCGAGCCCAACGCACTCCAGAACCGAGTGAACGCCAGACCCGCCGGTGAGCTCCCGAACACGCTCGATTGCCTCGTCGCCGCGTTCGCTCACTACATCAGTTGCGCCGAACTCTCTAGCGAGCGCGATTCGGTCGGCATGCCGGCCGAGGATGATGATCTGCTCAGCGCCGAGGCGTCGCGCGGCGATGACGCCGCACAGACCGACGGCCCCGTCGCCAACAACAGCTACCTTTTTCCCCGGCCGCACGTTTGCGACGACCGCAGCGTGATGGCCAGTGCCCATTACATCGGAGAGCGTCAGCAGCGACGGCATCAACGCTTCGTCTTGTCTAACCGGCAACACGAACAATGTTCCATCCGCCAAGGGCACGCGCACAGCTTCCGCCTGGGCACCCGCGACTTCGGTGGTGCCGAAGAATCCGCCGTGGAGGCAAGAGGTCTGAAGACCTTCGTGACAGAACTCACACGTGCCGTCAGAGAACGCGAACGGCATAATGACAAAGTCGCCGACTTTGATTTTCCGAACCTCGTTGCCGACCGCTTCAACAACTCCGATCGCCTCATGGCCCATAATGCGACCGCTGTCGATGTGTTCCATTTTGTTGTAAGGCCAAAGATCGCTTCCGCAGATGCAGGCGCATGTAACGCTGACGACTGCGTCGGTTGGTTCGATAATTCTCGGGTCAGGCACGTTCTCGATGCGAACGTCGCCAGCCTCGAACATCACGGTTGCACGCATGATAATTTATCTCCTGTTTGCGGCGGGCCTTGCGGAATTCGCGCGAACGACTGCTGCTTGAATATTGTTGCTCATAATCGATTGCCTTGTTGTATCGCTGCTCACGCCATACTCGGTTGATCGTGGATTACGCGCTCCTCTGTTCATTTGAGGAGACCGTCGCGTGAAATGAGAGGGATGCTCTCGCGATCCTGCGGAGCCTGTCGCGTTCTTGCTGGAAAATTGTCCGCCGGCTAGAGTGCGCTCCGGAACTCAGTCGGCGTGACGCCAACG
>VBQB01000009.1 GCA_005887855.1 Verrucomicrobiota bacterium
CAATCCTGGCGGGAATGGCTTCTGCGGGCAGTCGTCGGAAGCCCTGCGCAGATGCAGATCATGTACGGTGTTCGCGGCGAACGCCGTCTCGACGAACTCGAAATTCCATAGCTCTCAGGCTATGAAAAGTCCGCGCCGGTTCGCATCGGCAATGCCGCGTCGAACCAATTTCAACTCGATGTTTATGGAGAGGTGCTGGCGGCGATGTGGCAAGCGGATCGCTTGGGAATCAAATTGGAAGAACCGGATTGGGCCCTGATGGTCCAGCTAATGAAATTCCTGGAATCAAACTGGCAGAAACCGGACGAAGGAATCTGGGAAGTGCGTGGTGGACGAAAAAATTTCACGCACTCGAAAGTGATGGCGTGGCTGGCATTTGATCGCGCGGTGAAGCTTGTTGAGGACTGCGGATGCGCAGCCGGCGAGCATTATGGTCGCTGGCAAAAAGTTCGAGACCAGATTCACGCGGAAGTCTGCGAGCGCGGGTACAACGCGCGGAGGAAGGCCTTCACGCAGGTTTACGGCTCTGATGCCTTGGACGCGAGCCTTCTTACCGTACCGCTCGTCGGCTTTTTGCCTGCGAGTGACGAACGTGTCCGCAACACCATCGAGGCCATCGAACGGGAGTTGATGCAGGACGGTTTCGTTCTTCGCTACCGGCCGGAGCAATGCGGTGTGGACGGATTACCGGGTGGGGAAGGGGTTTTTCTTCCCTGCTCTTTTTGGCTGGCCGATTGCTGGCACCTGCTCGGCCGAAAAAAAGAAGCGCGCGAATTGTTTGAGCGCTTGCTCGACCTGCGAAACGACCTGGGACTTCTTTCTGAGGAGTACGATCCGCGCGAGAAACGGCAGCTTGGAAATTTTCCGCAGGCATTTTCGCACGTCGCGCTTATTCGTGCCGCGCGAATCCTCCGCGACGAAGACGTGTTGCTCCGTTCAGAAGATTAAACTCGACCTTCGGTCGAGGAGACAAGACGTCGGATCAAATCCTCAATTGTGACGATCCCGCGCAAATTTCTTTTTTCATCCAACACGGCAGCCAAACCAACGTGCGCGGCGCGCAAACGTTGGACAATTCGATAGGCTGGTTCCTCCTCGTTCGTCATTACGATACGCCGCATATAATCGCTCAGCGGCTTGGCCCCATTGTGTTCGAGCAGAACATCGAGGACGTTGATCAATCCACGCGGCTGGCCTTCAGGCGTAATCACAGGCAGGCGATCGAGAGCCGAGGAAGCGCTAAGCGCGAGCGCTTCCTGGGTCGAGGTGCTCGGCCGGACCGTAACGACTTTCGACAAAGGTACCATCACGTCGCGCACTTTGACGCCGCGAAAGTCAACCACGTTATGAATCATCGCACGCTCGGTAGCGGTGAGAGAACCCTCCCGCTCACTTTGCGTTGTGATCTGCTTTAGCTCTTCGCGCGCGGCAAAAAGTCGAGCACGTTTCGCCGCGCGACGTGGTAGCAATAACCGGCCCAGTCGCGCGCCGAGTTCTAGCAGTGGTGAGAACAGGATCGACACAAATTCGAGCACGCTAGCGAGCTGAGCCAAAGCGTGAAATGGAAATCGCCGAAAAAGCGATTTCGGTAGAACAGAAAGCAGAAACAGATAGACCGGCAGCGCGATGGCCAGAGAGAAAAGAAATCCAGCATAGTGCCATGATCGAACCAGTTGGCGCGTCAGTAAGAGCAAGCCGAGAATGTCGACCGCATTCGTGAAGAGCAAAACGGTCACGAGCAAACGCTCCGGGTGTTTGAGCAAGCGATTTAACCGCAAGGCCGCTGGCACGCGACGCTTCACATTTTGCCGCAACCGCACGGGATCGATCGAAAGCAGCCCGCTTTCAATCCCGTTGAAGAAAAACGAAACAATCCAGCAACAAAAAATTGCAAATGCGATCATCAACTTGCAGCGCTCCCGTCGCCCGATGTTTCATCAACTACGACAGCCGTTGTTTTTTCCAACAAGAGCTCCTCGATCCGTTTCCGCCCGGTGCGGCGCACCGTAACCGCAAGCCGTGGAATTTCGAGCTGTGTTCCGGAAGGAGGAAGGTAGCCCAGCCGGGTAAAAACGAATCCACCGATCGTGTCGATTCCTTCAGCCTCAATTTGGAAACCGAGACGTTCGCTTAAATCGTCAAGGCGCGCATTTCCGCTGACAAGAAATTTTCCGTCCTTGAGCGGCTCGATGTAAGGCTCGGCATCTCCGCGCGGAACCGCGTCGCTAAGAATTTCCTCCACAACGTCCCCCATCGTAATGACTCCTTCGGTCCCGCCAAATTCGTCAACCACGATCGCGAGTCCCTGGGCATGGGTCAGGAATAGCTTCAACAATTCCAGCGCACGCATCGTCTCTGACACGAAGGATGGGGCGATTAGTTTTTCTGTGTAATGGTCCGACGGATCCATTAGGAACATTTTTACATCGATGATCCCGAGGATTTGATCGGGCGTGTCAGCGTAGACCGGGACACGGCGGTGACGTTTCTCCTTCAAACGCGCGATCGCTTCCTCATTCGTCAAATCATCTGGCAGCGTGAAGCTATCAACGCGCGGCGTCATGCAATCCTTCGCGGTTTTATCGCCAAGTTTGATGATTTCCTGGATCATCTCGGCTTCGCCTTCGTACAAAGCGCCTTCCTCTTCGCCTATCTCAACCAGCGTCCCCAACTCCTCGTCGCTCAAGCGCGGACGAGTTCGCAGATGCGACGGGGTGAGAAGATCGACAACATAAGCGCTGACGGTCTCGAGTCCGTGACCGATACGGTCGAGAAGCGGAATCGATATCTGCAACGTGAAGGCACCGATCGCTGAGAGTCGATAAGGCGCCGAAAGCGCCAGGAGCTTTGGAATTAAATCGCATAGCAGCACGACAATTGCGAAGATTACAATCCCAGCCACCCACTGCGGAATGCGTCCTGCCAGTGGGCCCTCCCACAAGAAGAACAGACACAATACTACTAAAAGAACATTTACCAGGCTGTCGCCCAAGAGCAGGACATTCAGCACGCGACGCGGATTTTCCCGGAAGAGTTGTATGAATTTCGTGAGCCTGGCGTGATTCGCTTCCAGGCGGCGCAATTGATGTGGCTTGAGTGAGAAGAGCGCCGTCTCAACTCCGGAAAAGAGTGCGGAACAGAAGATCAAAATTGAGATGACGACCAGCAAAATGGCCAGGGCCGGGGGTGTCATCTTCTATGCTGGCACAGCCATGCTGGCGTGCGAGGATTCCCCGCCTGAGGCGGGCAGTCTTGTTCTTGGGGAAAGTTGATGCGTGCTGGTTTGCTCATTATCTGAGCCGCGAGCAAATTAAGCCCTTCATGAACAAAGGCGAGAGGATTTCGCGGTTGGTGGCCGGCTTGACTGCCGAAGATGTCGATCCGAACCAGACAGACATCGCAAAGCATCCATTTTATCGCGCCTTTTTTCAGTGCTGGAACGAGCAGCGTTATTATGAGGCGCACGATGTGCTCGAGCAGCTTTGGCTGAACACCAATACGGATGACGACTATTTTTTCAAAGGCCTCATTCAGGCAGCGGGTGCTTTCGTTCATCTCCAAAAAAATTTCGAGCACCCGACGCACGCGAAGCATGGCAGGCGTTTGCAGCCAGCGGTACGACTCTTCCGGTTAGCCGAGCGCAACTTGTCGATCTTTGCCCCGAAGCATCATGGATTCGACGTGGCCACGTTTTGTCGGCTCTTGCGTGCGTATGCAGATCAAATCCTTGCATGCGACTACAAGAGGAATCCCTGGTCGCCTGAGACCGCGCCGCGATTGGAACTGTCACCTGGTAAGAATTAGTTTGGCTCCGGCGATGCTGAGGACGATCGCCAGGATGATTGAAATGGTGCGAACTGGAAAATGGCGGCTTCCAAGATGCGAACCAAAAATGCCGCCAACGATCGCAGCGGCTCCGAGAACAACGCCAAGGGACGGGATGGAATGAACCGCTGTAAAATAGCCGGCAAGTCCAGCAATCGAGTTCACGAGGATAAACAGCGCCGAAACGGCGGCCGCTTGTCGAATATGCGCCCATTGGCAGAATAGCAGAAGCGGTGTGAGGAATATTCCGCCGCCGGTCCCAGTCAGCCCGGAAAGAAATCCGAGGCCGGCTCCAACGCTAATGGCGGTCGGTTGCGAGGGGGTGAGAAGTTTTGCCGGATCGTTGCGCCGGAAGATCAAGCGCGCCGCTGAGAAAATGAGCACCAGGCCGATCAAAATTCTCAAGACGGAAGCGGATGGTTGCAAGTGACCGCCAAAATAGGCGGCCGGAATTGAAAGAAGCGCAAATGGCCAAAATAATTTCCAAGCAAAATGACCAGCGTGCCAAAATTGGAATGCGCCGATGGACGCGACCAGAATGTTCAGCACCAACGCGGTTGGCCGGATCACAGTGGGAGCAAGCCCCCAGAGTGTCATCACTGCGATGTAACCCGATGCGCCCGCATGACCGACCGACGAGTAGAGAAACGCGATCACCCCGACGGCTAGAAAAAGTGAAATCAGATGCGCGTAATCCATTTCCGTCTTGGTGGCCGCAACCGCGTAAGTTGCGCTGTCGTGGTCTCGCAAGTTAGAAACTCGCGCCGCATAATGACAAGCCACTTCCGCTTTGGAATTCTCGCGCTAACGTGGTTAGTGACATCGACCCACCTCTTTTCGGAACCCACGCCCGGAGTTTTAGAGCATACAAACAGCCTGGCGCACGAAAAGTCGCCCTACCTTCTTCAACACGCGCATAATCCGGTCGATTGGTATCCGTGGGGCGAACAAGCTTTCGCGAAAGCGCGTCGCGAAAATAAGCCGATTTTTCTCTCGGTTGGTTATTCCACCTGCCATTGGTGCCATGTCATGGCGCACGAATCTTTCGAGAGCGAAGAAGTGGCTGCGATCATGAACCGCGAGTTTGTGAACATCAAAGTGGATCGCGAAGAGCGTCCGGATGTCGATCGTGTTTATATGACGTTTGTGCAGGCGACGACCGGCGGCGGCGGCTGGCCAATGAGCGTTTGGTTGACGCCCGACCTAAAACCATTCGTTGGCGGCACCTACTTTCCACCGGAGGACCGCTATGGTCAGCCCGGCTTCAAAAAAGTGCTCGAGCGGATTGCGGCGGCGTGGAAGCAAGATCACGAGAAGATCACCGAGCAAGGTGGAAGAATCGTCGCGGCGCTTCGTGAATCGCAAACAGGGGCAACTGACGAGGGCAAAATCGACACAAAGATTTTAGATACTGCCTACGACCAGATTGCCAGCAGCTATGATTCGCGAGAGGGCGGGTTCGGCAGCGCACCGAAATTCCCGCGGCCGGTGACGCTCAATTTTCTTGCCCGATTTTATGCGCGAGATCCGAAGAGCGACTCCGGCAAACACGGACTCGAGACGGATCTCTTCACACTACGCAAAATGGCAGCCGGCGGTATGCACGATCATCTAGGCGGCGGATTCCATCGTTACTCGGTCGATCGTTACTGGCACGTGCCGCATTTCGAGAAGATGCTGTACGATCAGGCGCAACTCGCGGTCGCGTATCTCGACGCGTACCAGATCACTCAAGATCGACAATTCGAATCTGTCGGACGCGATGTTCTCGATTACGTCGCTCGGGACATGACATCAAAGGAAGGCGGATTTTTTTCCGCCGAAGACGCGGACAGCCTCGTTCCTGTAGCGGCGGTCTATGACCGCCGAGATGAGGCAAAATCGACAGATAGCGGCGCTCACAGAGCGCCGCTACCGGAGAGTGTCGAAGGCGCGTTTTATGTCTGGACGAAAAAAGAGATCGACGGCGCCCTTGGCGATGCCGCCGAGGTTTTTGACTTTCATTATGGCGTGCAATCGCATGGAAACGCGCCTGAAGGCAGCGATCCGCAGGATGAATTTCGCGGCAAAAATATTTTGATCGAGCGGCACGCGACCGCGGAAACCGCGCAGCATTTCCGGAAAAGCGAAGACGAAATTCGAAAATCGCTCGCGCGCAGTCGCGAGATCTTAATGTCGATCCGCGCTAGACGCCCGCGACCGCATCTCGACGACAAAATCATTGCAGCATGGAACGGCCTGATGATCTCGGCCTATGCCCGTGGGGCGCAAGTACTGGCCGAACCGCGTTATTTGGAGATCGCCACGCGTGCCGCGAATTTTGTTCGCGCACATCTTTGGGATGATTCGCGTAAAACTTTGTTTCGCAGTTATCGCGACGGGCGCAGCGAAGTCGAAGGTTTTGCGGACGATTACGCATTCGTCGTGCAGGGACTTCTCGATCTTTACGAAGCATCATTCGATGTCGAGTGGCTGAAGTTTGCGACGCAACTGCAGCAGACGCAGGACCGCCTGTTCTTCGATGAAAAGAATGGCGGCTACTTCACCACCAGTGGCAAGGATACGAGTGTGTTGCTGCGGATGAAAGATGACAACGATAGCGCCGAGCCGGCGGCGAGTTCCATCGCGGCGCTGAACCTTCTTCGCCTGGCACAAATTCGCGATGACAGACAGATGGAAGATCGGGCGAAGAAAACGATCGACGCATTCGGGCCGACGCTTTCACATTTTGCGAGTGCCATGCCGCAGCTACTCGTGGCGCTTGATTTTAGCTCAAGCAAGCCCCGACAGATCGTGATCGCCGGAAATAAGGATGCACCGGAAACAAAGGCGCTGCTAGCGGAGGTGCATCGGCATTTTCTACCAAAGACAATCCTCCTCCTGGCGGATGGCGCGGAAGGCCAGAAGTATCTCGGCGAAAAACTCGAGGCGATCCGCGCCATGTCGATGGTCGATGGAAAACCGGCCGCCTACGTTTGCGAGAATTTCACCTGCAAAGCGCCCGTCACCGATTCGAAGAAACTCGCAGAGTTGCTCAATCTGTAGACGCGCTCGCCGCGGCGAGCGCGTGTTGAAGAACGCTCTGAGCGAGTTGTCGCTTTCGGTCGCACAATTACATGCACAATTCACCCTCGAATTTCCCGCTTCGAGTGTAGATCTTGTTTATTTCGATCCGCCGGCCTTACCCAACCGGATCAGCAATCTCATCCATTCTGCTCGCCTTCTCAGGAATCTTTTCGTGTCTTCCCGCTTTCCTCTGAATTTTTCCGCTTCCCGATTAATCGGTACACCAGCAACGCCGCGGCGATGTCTTCTACAGCCATGCCGAGAGATTTGAAGACGGTGGTTTCGTTTGCGCGGGCAGGAACCTTGCCGGCGAGCGCTTCACCGAGCTCCGCATAAATCTTCGCGCCGGAAAGAATGACGTCACCCGATTCTTTCATGGCGCCTTGGCGTGAATCGACGAAGACGACATTCGCCATCGCCTCATCGTCCAGCTCACGCCAGTCGGGACGACACGCGCCGACGGCGTTGACGTGGCAACCGGACTTTAGCCACGACCCTTTTAACACGGGCGTTTTCGAGCTTGTCACCGTCACCACGACATCTGCATCGCGCACGGCCGCTTGAGCCGGCATCGCCTTTGCGTCGATCTCTTCTGCGAACCGTTCGGCATGCGCCGGCGTGCGACTCCACACACGAATTTGCTCAAAGTTCCTGACGAGTCTTAAGGCTTCAACATGGCTGCGCGCTTGCACGCCGCTGCCGAGAATAGCGAGAACGCGCGAGTCAGGGGACGTGAGAAGCTTTGTGGCGAGGGCTGAAACTGCCGCGGTCCGCATCTCGGTGATCAATCTCCCGTCCATCACCGAGAGCGGCGTGCCTGTTTCTGGATCGACAAGGAAAATTGTAGCCATGTGCGTTGGGATATCACGTTCCGTGTTCGAGGGATAGAACGTCACGAATTTTACGCCGAGTCCTTCGGCTAGTGCCGGCATCAGACCGAGGAATCCGCCGGGAGGATCGACCGTGATGACCGAGCGGACAGGCTGAATGACCTTGCCGGCGGAGAAGTCGACAAGCGCTTTCTCCATAGCAGGGATCAACTCCTCCATCCGCAAATGCCGTCGCACTTGTTCTTCGTCGAGAAACAACATGACGATTGGGTTTCTGACCGCAGATTACGCAGATTAACGCAGATAGCTCTGATCGAAAATTCCGTTAATTCTGTTCATCCCTATTCAACAATCTTTTCCTGGGCTCCTGCTTTCCTGATTAATCGATCTTTCCGCATGCGCGTCTCGACGTCGTGCGGTAGCTATTAAATTCAAAACGCGCCGGGATGAGCACGCCTGAGAAATTGCAAACTCGCTGCGTGATCGTGGGCGGGGGACCGGCCGGGATGATGGCTGGTTACCTGCTCGCACGCGCCAGCGTGCCCGTGGCGGTGCTGGAAAAACACGCCGATTTCAATCGCGATTTCCGCGGCGACACGATTCATCCGTCCACGCTGGAGCTGATGCATGAACTCGGCTTGCTTGACGAGTTCCTAAAGCAGCCACATCAGGAAGTGCGCGAGTTACGCGGTGTAATCAACGGTCAGACCGTACGGATCGCCGATTTCACGCAGCTGCCCACACGCTGCAAGTTCATCGCGTTCATGCCGCAGTGGGATTTTCTCAATTTCCTCTCCAGTCATGCCAAACAGTTCCCGACTTTTGAATTGCACATGCAAACCGAGGTCGTCGATTTGCTAATCGAGAATGAGCGAGTGGTCGGCGTCCGTGCCAAAACTCCGCGCGGCGAAATGGAAGTGCGCGCGGACCTCGTCATCGGCGCCGATGGGCGACACTCGGCTACTCACACACGCGCTGGTTTCAAGCTACGTGATTTTGGCGTGTCGATAGACGTGCTCTGGATGCGCATATCCAAGAAGCAAGACGATCCGGAACAATCGCTCGGTTTTTTTCAACATGGCAAGCTCCTCGTCTTGCTTGATCGCGGCGATTACTGGCAATGCGGCTTCGTCATCCCGAAAGGCGGCTTCGGCGAGATCCAAGCGCGCGGACTGTCCCAATTTCAAGGTGAGCTCGCCACCTTCGCCGGATTTCTACACGACCGAGTTGCGGAGCTGGATGACTGGTCGAAAATCAAACTGCTCACCGTTCAGATCAATCGTCTGTTCGATTGGTGTCGCGAAGGATTGCTTTGCATCGGCGATTCTGCGCATGCCATGTCGCCGGCTGGCGGCGTTGGGATCAATCTCGCCATCCAGGATGCGGTCGCGACGGCGAACTTGCTCGCGGAAAAATTGCGGAACGGTCCGGTTTCCGTGGACGATTTGCGCAAAGTGCAAGTGCGGCGCGAATGGCCGACTCGCCTGATTCAGCGCGTCCAAGTCTTCATTCATCATCGGGCTGTCACCGGCCGAGCGTCCGGCGGAAGGAACTCACTGCCGTTTGTCGTTCGTTTGCTGCAATGGTTTCCATTTCTCCGACAAGTGCCCGCGCGTTTCATCGGTCTCGGCCCACGCCCCGAGCACTTCCGCAGCCCAAGCGCAGTATAAGAACGTCACGTTTGTTTCGCTTGCATCTGGCGGATACGATCAACTATGCGGCCCGATTTCAATAGCATCCGCGCGGCACATAAACGTATTTGTTCGCACATTCAGCGCACGCCGGTGTTGACCAGTTCGCGGCTGGATGCGACCAGCGGGACATCGCTGTTTTTTAAGTGCGAAAATTTTCAGAAGATCGGCGCATTCAAGGCGCGTGGCGCGACTAATGCGGTGTTTTCACTCGCCGATACGACGGCGCGGCGCGGCGTCGCAACCCATTCGTCGGGAAATCACGGCGCTGCGCTCGCACGCGCGGCGAAACGTCGCGGGATACCGGCGTACATTGTCATGCCGTCGAACTCGTGCGCCGAGGTTATCGCAAAAACCGGCGCGACATTGATTCATTCGTTCGAAAACGAAGATGTGATTGCGGGGCAGGGGACGGCAGCGGTGGAGCTGCTTGAGGACGTTCCCGACGTCGATCTTGTGGTGTGTCCGATCGGCGGTGGTGGATTGCTCTGCGGCACGGCGGTCGCGGCAAAATCGATGCGGCCCAAAATCAAGGTGATGGCAGTCGAGCCGGCGAACGCCGACGATGCGGCGCAATCGTTTCGTGCAGGACGATTGATTCGCACCGAAAAGAAATTCACGATCGCGGACGGACTGCGGACAAACGTAGGCGCGCCGAATTTCTCGATCATCCAGCGCTACGTGGACGACATCGTGACGGTGAGCGAGGAGGCGATCATCGCGGCCATGCGCACGGTTTGGGAGACGATGAAAATCATCATCGAACCATCAGCGGCCGTTCCGTATGCGGCGATCTTGGAATCAAAGATCGACATCGGTGGAAAGCGGGTCGGGATGATTCTTACCGGCGGCAACGTCGATCTCGACGCGTTGCCGTGGAACCTGTAGTGGCAGCCGTGCCGGCTGCGAAATTGTAGATGTTGCAGGCGACACGCCTGGCCTCTACGGAAGCGTTGCAATGTCCGCGGAAGGCTCGGCGATCCGTGCCCACCCGGCGTGATTTCGCGTGTCGCCTACGACGTCCACAACAAGCAAGACGCCGCCCGTGTATTTTACCTCTTAGTCACGTGAACAATGCAACCATTGGCCGCGCAAAAACCGAAACTTCTTTACAAGAGTGGAGTTTACTTAGTATGAAAACGCGTAGTATGAAAACGTTAAGTTTAATTCTGGCGATGTTCTTCCTGCTTTTCAGCGCCGTTGTTACTCGCGGAGCGAGTTTGACGAGAGTTTCCAACGAAACTGGCATTCCCGTCGAGACGTTGCAAGCCGAGAGGGCGTCGACGGGGCTCGGTTGGGGTGGATTGGAGAAAGCACACTTGCTCGCTAATGCATCTGGCAAAAGCTTCGATGATATTGTGGCTCTGCACCAAGGCGGGCAAGGGTGGGGTAAAATTGCGCACGACAATGGGCTCAACCTGGGCAAGGTCGTGAGCAGCGCGCGCCGGTCAAGCCACGCGACATCGCATGGCATGAACGGCCATGCTAAGACCACTCATGACATGAGCGGCGGCCATGGCAAGAGCGCCACTGCTAGCGGCAGGGGTCATGGAGGTTCCATGAGAAGCTTCAGTCGTGGTGGAACTGTTCATGGCATGAGCGGTATGGGCCACGGCATGGATGGCATGGGCCACGGACGTGGCCGGTAAGCAGGAAGCCGAAGAACGCCTCCAGAGAAGGGATTACTTCAAAGGATCCTGCGCATCGTTTTGGGTCAAGGATTTCGCGATTGTCGAACCGCTTCGTTTCATATCGAGCCGCTCATGCCGGCATTCGGGTTATCCCAGCAATCAGATTTGATCACGCCGGCCCACCGCCCTCACTTGAGCGTGATTTCACGCATGGTCTTCGTGCCGAGGATCTCGCGGATATCGAGGCGCTTCACCGCGGTGGCGCGGCGTTGATCTTCCGAGCCCATGACCTTCTCGATGATCGGGTCCATCTTATCGCGTAATCCATCGAGCGCGGCCATGTTTGGATACTCCACCATGATGAGGATGTTAAAGTCCTGAGACCCGGAAGCGTCGCCATTCAGGATCTTGTAATCGAGAATAGTCTTTTGCTTTTTCTCCTCCTCGTAAACCGGCTTCACGGTTCCGCTAATGGATTTCAGATAATCATCTCCCAATCCTGTTTTGGTTTTTATCATGGTGAGCACCCACACCGGCCCTTCGGTGTAAGGCGCGTTGCTGCCATGTGCTGTCGTCCCCGTAGGGCTGGTCTGGGCCGAGGAAAAACCAGCGATCCCAAGAAGTAGCGCGGCGGTAACAAAGATTTTCGTGTTCATCATGCGTGCATTCTGACTAGCGCATGATTGACGGGCGAGAAAATTTTCGTTCGCCTGAGACCATTGCCGCGCTGTACGCTATGCAATTATGCGAATCCCAGTCCGTCTGAGTTTATTGTTAATTGCCGGGTTGATTCGCGCTGCGCAGGCAAACCCAGACCTTGGATCATCTGCAGACCGCGAGGCGTTACGTTCGACCTTCGAGCGCTGGATTTCGGCGTATGCGAAGCGGGATCTCGCCGGCGCTATGTCCATCTTTGCTGATGACGTGATCTTCTGTTTTCAAGGCAATCCTGATGGGAAGAAGGCCGACCTGGAGAAAAGCTATCGCGAAGAATTTGCGCACCCAGAGGAGTCACGCGCATGGGTGCCGCAGTTCGAAGAATTTGAATGCTCGGGCAACCTTGGCTTTGTCCGCTCAACGTGGAAACTCGAAGTAAAAACTCCAGACGGCAAAGTGGCCGTGAAAGCACAAAACCGCAGCATTGATATTTTGCGGCGCTCGGCCGAGGGCGAATGGGCGATCTTTCGGTCGCTCAATTATCCGCTGAATCCAAAACCAAAATGATTGAAAAACTGTATTTCACGAAGCCGCTGCACCTTCTTTTCGCGGCTCTCATCTGCCTGTCCTCAGGCGTTGCTGGGGCTCAATCATCAACGCCGACGATGAAAGCGGTCGTCGTTCATGAATACGGCGGGCCGAAGGTATTGAAATATGAAGATGTGCCGCGACCAGAGCCGAAAGAGAGTCAAATTCTAGTGCGCGTGATGGCCGCCGGCGTAAACCCGGTGGATGGGATGATCCGATCGGGAATGTTTGCGAAATATGAAAAAGACGTGTTCCCGATGATCCCGGGCGCAGACATCGCAGGAGTTGTTGAAAAGGCTGGAAGCAAGATCACAAAGTTCAAAGCAGGTGATCCCGTGTACGCGTACGTCAGCTTAAAGAATGGCGGCGGTTATGCCGAGTATGCGGTGGCGACGGAAAGTGAAGCGTCGCAGAAACCGAAGTTGCTCACTTACGTGGAGGCTGCGGCGGTGCCAGTCGTCGCGTTGACGGCGTGGCAGGCGTTGATTGACACCGCGAAGCTGAGCGCGGGTCAGACGGTGCTCATTCACGGCGGGTCGGGCGGCGTCGGAAGTTTCGCGATCCAAATCGCGAAAGCGCACGGCGCGAAAGTTATCGCGACGGCATCGACCGCAAATCAGGATCTGCTCAAGCAGCTCGGTGCAGATGTGGCCATCGATTACACAAAAACAAAGTTCGAAAACGTCGCGAGAGATGTCGATGTTGTGCTCGATTCGGTCGGCAAGGATACGCTCGCTCGATCCTACGGAGTAGTAAAGAAAGGCGGGTTCATCGTCACGATCGTTGGACGAATCGATCAGGCAGAATTGGAAAAGCATGGGATTCGTGGCGCGTCGCTGAGCGTAAAACCGGATTCAAATGAGCTCGCTGAGATCGGCAAATTGATCGACGAAAACAAAATCAAGGTAATCGTTTCGCAAACGCTCCCGCTTACTGAAGCGATCAAAGCGCAGGAACAAGTCGCGACCGGTCACACGCGCGGTAAGGTGGTTCTCAAAGTCGCTGACGAACCGAAGTAGCAACCAGTCATTTGCCTGTGGTATAACGCAGGGATGAACTGGGAAGCGGTTAGCGCGGTCTCGCAATTGGTTGGGTCGATTGCGGTCGTTTTTTCGGTGCTCTATCTCGGCATTCAAGTCCACCGCAGTACACGCGTGGCCAAGCTAGCCACACAAGACGCCGCGGCCACGGCCCTACGCGACGTGACCAAACCGCTCATGGAGAATGCGGAACTGGAACGAATCTGGCGGGTAGGTCTCGAAGATCTCAGCGCACTCTCTACCGAAGATCGCGCCCGCTTTTTTCATGCTGCTTACCAATTCTTAAAAGCCTTCGAGACGATTCATTTTCATTACGTTTATGGATTAATGGACAAGCAGCTCTGGGAAGGTTGGCACGGGCTTCTTCGGCATTACGTCGCTGCGCCCGGAATCGCCCACTATTGGAGCCTTCGCCCTGAAGTTTTCTCCGAGCGGTTCCGGAAATTTGTTAACGCACTCGAACCACCGATCGAGCAACGCACGGTCGGAAATCTTTTCAGACAGGAACCAAAATAAAGCACGCCGTGCCGCTTACCTGGCGGCTTCGCTCCCTACAACAAATCGTGTTCGGTCCTTTACCAGACTCGCCCCTCTAACCGGGACCTTATTTGCACGGCCCCGGGACGGGGATAACGAATTTGGCGTCTTCCTCGCCGATGAAGTTCTCGCTCGTGCTGGTTGAGCTGCCGTTGGCGTCTTTTCTCTCGATCTTGATGACTAGCTTTTTGACTGGCTTGAGTGTGAGGCAAACTTTGCCGCCGGTCGGCGAATCCTGCGGAGCGGCGGCCTTCTTCGCATCCTCAGGTGTAAGATCGACAAGCTCGATTTTGGAAATTTTGTCCCCGGCTTCACCCGATTGCATCATTTTGTAAAAGCCGAGAATCGCTGGGTCGGCGCCCTGCGTGTAAAGGAATGATTCCAGCGTGGCTGTGTCCTTGGCCTCGAATGCCGTTTTGTATTTGTCGATGAACGTCTTTTCCTGTTCGGGTGTGGCGGCGCGAACCGAAACAGAAATTGCGGTGATAAGTGCGCAAACTAAGGGGGCGATTTTCACAGGGGTTGGTAGTGAACCTCACCATAGTCGGCTTGGTCCGAAAAGGACAAGCTAATCCTAAGAGAAAAACCGTTGCTCATGTATGTTCCGCAGGCTAGTTCCACCTCTGCCCGGCCAATCTGCTGATGAACATTCACGAATATCAAGCCAAGGAGTTGCTGCAAAAATTTGATGTGGCGACAACGCGGGGCAAAGTCGCATCGACACTCGATGAAGCGGAACAAATCGCCCGCGAACTGGGGGATGTCGATCTTGTGGTCAAGGCGCAGATTCACGCAGGCGGACGCGGGAAGGGGACTTTCAGAAATGGTTTCAAAGGGGGAGTTCACATTCGTAAAACTTCGGCCGAAGTACGCGAGCTTGCCGAAAAGATGCTCGGGCAAATTCTGGTAACGCGTCAGACCGGGCCGCCGGGTCGCGTAGTGAACAAAGTGCTTGTGGCGGAATCGGCCGAGATTGCGCGTGAAATCTATTTTGCAATCCTCGTCGATCGGGCCACAGCCGCGCCACTGATTGTGGCGAGCACAGAAGGCGGAGTTGAAATTGAAACCGTTGCCGCGAAATCGCCTGAGAAAATTATTCGCGAGGAAATCGATCCGCTTGCCGGTCTGCAACCCTTTCAAACACGGAAACTGGCGAAGCAACTGGGGTTTGAGTCGTCGCAGTTGAAGTGCGCTTCGAAATTATTCGAAGGACTCTATCGCACATTTATTGCCTTCGATTGCTCGATGGTCGAGGTCAATCCACTGGTCGTTACAACTGAAGGCGAAGTGCTCGCGCTCGATGCGAAATTTAATTTCGACGACAACGCGCTTTATCGTCATCCGGAGATTGCGGCGATGCGTGACATTGCAGAGGAAGATCCACGCGAAGTCGAAGCCTCGAAGCACGGCCTCAGTTACATCGGGCTCGACGGAAACATTGCCTGCCTCGTGAACGGGGCCGGTCTGGCCATGGCCACGATGGACATCATCAAATTTTACGGTGGGGAGCCGGCCAACTTTTTGGACGTGGGCGGCGGAGCGACCGAAGAACAGGTAACCGAAGCGTTTAAGATTTTAATCTCCGACAAGAATGTAAAAGCAATCCTCGTCAACATATTCGGCGGCATCATGAAGTGCGATGTCATCGCGCAAGGCATCATCAACGCGGCTAAGACGGTGAAATTGTCCGTGCCGCTAATTGTTCGCCTCGAAGGAACAAATGTTGAATTAGGAAAAAAATTGATTGCAGAGTCAGGCCTGCCAGTGATTACGGCAGACGACTTGGCCGATGCCGCGCAAAAAGCGGTGAAAGCCGCAGTAGCAAAATGAAAATCAAAGAAATCGGATTCGTCGCGATTCCCGTCACGGACATCAAACGGGCGCGTTCGTTTTACGAGGAAGTGCTTGGCTTGAAAGTCTCGGATGAAATGATGGGCGGACGCTGGATTGAGTATTCAGTCGGTGATGACACGCTCGCTATCGCAAACGTGAGCGACACTTGGAGGCCGTCCGATCAAGGCACAGGCGCCGCTCTCGAGGTCGAGGATTTCCATGCAGCGATTCGTCGATTGAAAAATCGACATATCCCTTTTGCAGCCGAGCCGTTCGAGACTCCGTGCTGTCACATGGCGGTTGTGCAAGATCCGGACGGTAACAAATTGATCATCCACAAACTGAAACCCGAGAACGAGAAAGGACCCTGTTTATGATTAAGGAAGTAGCATTTGTCGCGATTGCAGTTTCCGACGCCGAGCGCGCGCGGAAATTTTATCAGGAAACGCTCGAACTGAAGCCTGGCACGACCGCAATGGGCGGCGCGTGGGTGGAGTATGACCTTGGTGCAACGACCATCAGAGTCGGTTGTCATCCGGCTTGGCAACCGTCGCGCGACGGAACAACGGTCGCGTTCGAAGTGGACGATATCGAGGCGGCGATCGCGAAGCTGAAAGAGCGCGGCGTCACATTCGATATGGAAAAAACAGAGACGCCAGTTTGTTGGATGGCACAATTCCGCGATCCGGACGGTAACAAGCTTGTCATTCATAAGCGAAAAACAAGCGAAATGACGAAGCACTAATGACGAATGACGAAGGAAATCCCAATGCTCAAATGACGAAAGTGCAAGCGAATCAGTCAGCGGTCATTTGGATTTCGTCATTCATTCGGCATTCGACATTTATCATTCGTCATTCCTGCGATGTCCGTCTTAGTCGATAAAAATACGCGGCTCGTCGTACAGGGAATCACGGGCAGTTCGGGCGCGTTTCACACGCGGCAGTGCATCGAGTACGGCACAAATGTTGTCGCGGGCGTTACTCCTGGAAAAGGCGGGCAGATGTTCGATGGCAAGGTGCCGGTATTCGACACGGTTTGGGAAGCGCGACAGAAAACAGCGTGCAATGCCTCGATGGTTTTTGTGCCCGCCCCGGCAGCCGCCGATTCAATTCTTGAGGCCGTCGATGCGAGTGTTGAGCTCGTCGTGTGCATCACGGAAGGGATTCCGGTGATGGACATGATGCGCGTCAAAGCGCTGATGAATGGTAAGACGTCGAGGCTGATCGGGCCGAATTGCCCCGGCATCATCACTCCCGGCGCTTGCAAGATCGGCATCATGCCTGGCTATATTCATATGCTGGGTAATGTTGGCGTCATCTCGCGCTCTGGAACACTCACTTACGAGGCAGTCTGGCAATTGACATCGCGTGGCTACGGCCAATCAACTTGTATTGGCATCGGCGGGGATCCTATCCATGGAATGTCGCATCTGGATGCGGTGAAGCTCTTCAACGAAGATCGACATACGGAAGCGATAATCCTGATCGGGGAAATCGGCGGCTCGGCCGAAGAGGAAGCAGCTAAGTGGATTAAAACGAATTGCAAAAAACCGTTCGCAGCATTCATCGCTGGGATGACAGCGCCGCCGGGACGCCGGATGGGCCACGCAGGAGCGACCGCGACGATGGCGGACACATTGATTGCGCGAATGAAGTTGTGATCATGAGCCGTATACCTTTTGTGCGCTGGGGCGCGGATAACTTGCCGATCTTGCCGGGGGAACGCGAGTCTCAGTGAGCAGCTGGAGAGCTTTCGGCCGCTGCTGCTTCTCCGGCGGGCAGGTGCGCCGCCTTCCAATCCATTGCCATCCGAATTCGAGCCCGGCCGCTCGGATGATCGAAGAAGATGAATTCCTCGAGCGGCCCGGGATCTAACTTACGATAAATGCCGAGTTTGAGCGCCACGGCCGCCATGCCGTCGGGCTCGCGCGAAGTGTTGATTCCGAAAGCGTCGGCTTCCCGCTCAGTGACCCGCGTGACCGTGTTCGAAAATGGAGTTAGGACAAACAAGAGCGTGCTCAGAATCAAGGCAAGCAAGGGAAGCCCGGCCGGATCGGCAATGCCGTGAATGCCACATTTCTCTCCCCAGCGTCTTACGGCAGCTTCAAAGAGGGTACAAGAAGTTGCGAAGGCGACGAGAATAAAAATTCCCAAATAGGTCATCAATTTTGTCACATGATTGAGCACGTAATGGCCCATCTCATGAGCCATCACCATACGAATTTCCGGCAGTGTGCATTGCTTGAGCAGGTTGTCGTTCAACGCAATACGTGTTGTGCCGAGCAATCCTGAGACGTTTGCGCTTACTCGTGTGGTCTGACGCGAGGCATCCACTTCCAGGACTTGCTTAACCGGAATTTCATTCGCACGCGCCATCGCCAGGATCGGATCCCTGATTTCCGGATTGGTCAGCGGTTTATAAGTGTTGAAGAGCGGCTCGAGATAGACCGGCGCGATAAGAATCGACACGAATAAAAAGAGGACGGCCACCATCGTTCCCCAGATCCACCAAGTGCGCGGTGCGCGTCGGAATACAAAATAAAATATGGGGAAGACGATCACTCCCGCGATCAGCGCCACGCAAAGTTGTGTCAGTTGTTCGGCAAACCACGGTCCAAATGTTTGTGTTGCCAGCCCGTATTGATGTTCGCGATAAAATTGCTGATAGACGGTTAATGGGAAACTCAAGAGCGTCACCAGGAGAAGGTAGGCGATGGCATAGATTACCACCTGCAGTGACTTGAACCGAGTTCTACGCTCAGCGAAATCGCGCAGGCGCGCTGAGATTCGCGACGCCAGGAGAAAAATCGAGATGGCAGCGCCCAAAAGAAAATTCCACAGAATCAGCCAATAACCGCCCTCGAAATATGAATCGGACTTCTCGCGTTTCTCGCGCGGAACAGTGGCTAACCACGCCTGTGTCGCCGCAGCCGGATCGGTCAATTCTACTGTTTCCGAAACTGCGGGCGAGGGAGGCGGTGTCGACGTTTCCTGTCCGTGACTTGAATCCGGACCGGCAAAGACAAAGAAAATAACGAGCAGCAAAACCGAGCGATGGTTCATGCGTCCATGGATAATGAAATCGCTGAAGATAGCCCAGCGCTTTAGCGCTGGAGCGTCACTTTTTGTTTTCCCATCTCCCCCCTTAAGGCGCTGGGCTATTTTCATCAGATCATCTCATTAGGCTGGACTCGCAAATTCGGCCGATGGAAGATAGGCGCATGAAAACCGTTGTGTTGTTGGTTTGGGCATCTTTTGCGGCAATGAGCCCCGTCTGCGACCTAAACGCGGAGACCCAACCGGCGGATCCGGAGCGTTACGGACCATATCCAGCAAATTACAAAGAGATTGTGATGAAGTGGCTCGACACACAGCTGATCGACGCGGGGAGCGCGCGGATTGAGTGGAGTGGCGATCCGAAACCGGCCGATTTAGGGACGAAAGGCGAACATCTCTATGGCTATCTGGTCAACTTCACGGTCAATGCCCGAAATCGCTTTGGCACTTACACGGGTAAGCAGGATCACGGCGCACTGATTCGTAATGGCGAGGTGATCAAGGGCGTTGGGTTTGGATACTAAATATGAACAAGTTGAAAATGAATTATCGATCGAAATCATCGGGACAGGTGCTGGTCGTGTTGATTATCATGCTTGGATTGATCGGTGTCGGCGCTTGGTGGCTCTTCTCCTCCAAGCAAACCATGGCAAAGGAGGGGCGTGAATTTGGCAGGGAAGCAATCCAGCGTCTCGTTATCCAGCATGACCAGGTTTTTTTCTCATCGCGGCTGAGTCCGCAGGCTCGACTGGAATATCCGCCGTCCGCGCAGCAAGAGTTTATTTCGAAACTTCAGCAGCTCGGAACACCAGTCGGACCTGTCGACGTGCAGGGCGACATTCAGTTCCAGTCACAATTTTTCGAGCCGCGAGGCAATTTCCATGCGCGGGTGAATTACGCGGCAAGAGGGGCCCAGATCGATATCGGCATTTCGCACCCTGTTGGGCGATGGCAAATTGACAGTCTCTCATTCGTTCCCGACCCGGAAAGATAAGCCGCGCCGTTACTCCGAAAGCCTTCGTGTGCTCGCGACTGCTGTCGGAGTCGCTTTTAGATTAGGAGGCGATCGAGCGAGTCCACGCAAATCTGTGACCAAGTCTCGAGCGATTCGCGGCGGGCCATCAATTCAGGTTTGGTAAGAAACGCTACATTGGTAATCATTGCCTCACGCTTCTCTACCTTCGGTTCAGCCAATTTGAAAACGTGCACGATACCAAGATGAACCCGCCCCACTTCTGTCGTGTCGTCGTTCAAAAGGGCGACAATCCGATCCTCGAACTGAGTGTCGATCTTGATTTCCTCGCTCACTTCGCGCTCGACGCCCGCGCGATAAGCCTGCTCATTCCAAGCGAAGAGCGATTCGTCGGTCTCGTTCATGTGACCACCGATTCCGATTGAACCTTTTGCGACCAGCCGCTTTTCGCCCGCTTTTTTCCCGCGCACGTAATACAGCACCTTGTTCTCAAACGAGAGAAGCGCGTAGGGAATGATCTGCTTGTATGCCGGATCGCTCTCAGCTTGAGTACGCGGAAGAAAGAAATTGTTTCCGCGCGAAAGCAGCGCATCGAGGTATTTTTCAGGCTCGAAATTCAATCCGTGAAAATTCCCGAAGCGATTGAATAAACTACGCCTGATAACGAGAACATTTTCATCAAGCGCATTCATGGCATGCAGGCGCTGTAGGGGACGCTGTTAGCGTCCCGTATTCGCTTGGGAAGCTGGCAGCTTCCCCTAAAGAGATCGCAAAGATCGATGTAACGCGGTGAAGGCATACCATCAAAAGGAGTAGTTGAGACCAATTTGTGGACCGAGAAGATTCAAGCTCGGGTTTGGGTCAGTTTGCCCGGCATTGGAGAGATGCTGATAAAGAAGACCCACGTTCAGTTTCCAATGATCGTTCATTTTGTAGCAAATCCCTGCCGCGGTTAGAATGTTGAATGTGAAATCCTGGCCTTGGGCGCCCGGAATACTTGGATGGCTGTCGATCCAACCCAAACCTACCCCACCTGAAATATAGGGAATAAGTCGGGCTGCCGGCCGGACGAAGTTGTAACGCACACCGAAGTTGATGCCGAAATAATGATTCTCGATCCCGCGGAAAATCGGTTCCGCGATCGCGCTTACATAAAATTGATTGTAACCGCGCAGCCAACTTTCGCTTTGCACCACGCCCCAGCGAACGCGCCCCGTTAGAAACAGCGCACCCACTTGATAATCCTGCGGCGGATTGATAATGCCGAACAAGTAGCCGGACTCGACCGCGAGCTCGAAGCGCTGCGGGTTAAGCTCTCCGAAGGACGCGCGAGTTACCACGGGCATTCCGCCAAATGCTTGCGAGCAGGCCAAAAAAAGTGCGCAAACAGCGAAACCGGAAAACATTTTCATTCGGCGCGCTACGATATGGGGTGTTGATTGGATTGCAATCTGTGAGCGTCGGACTGATAAATGCGACGGTCATAGATCGCCGCTGCAGCTGACAAAGTCTCGAAGATCGACAGGCAACGGACATTGCCATTCGATCTCGCCGTCGATTGCCAGCTTGGTTGAATGAAGCGCGTGCCGCGGCAACAGGAGTTGCTGTTCAAGTTCAGGCGTCCATCCGGTCTGGATGAACTGGAGATAAAGCCGTTCGTCAGGTCCATAAATTTTATCGCCAACAATTGGGTGACCACTCGACGCGAGATGGACCCGAATCTGGTGAGTGCGGCCACTATGCGGAATGGCGCGGATCAAACTGAATTGGCTGTCGCCGGAGCATCCCGATTTAATAAAGCGCCGTTCGACACGAAATTCGGTTTGCGCTGCCGCTCCCGCAGGATGAATCGCTTGCTTCAGCCAGATGGCTGATTCTCGATACTTGCCCTGTCGATTTAACGGTGCCTCGACAAATCTGGCTTCCCATTCTGGCCAGCCCCAAACAATCGCAAGATATTCTTTCTTTAATCGACGTTGCTGCATCAGCATTCCGTATCGTCGTGCGGCCGCTGCTGTCTTTGCGATCAAGACGAGGCCGCTCGTTTCGCGATCCAGACGGTTGATAATTGAGACCTGACCGCCGTTGGCGAGCTCAAAGGCGAGCAGTTCTTGCAGCCTTTTCCAAAGTGTTACTTCGCCGTTTGGCTTCGTCGGATGCGCTAAAAGAAATGGCGGCTTATCGACCATCACGTAGTCATCCGTTTCATCGACAATTGTGAAATCGGGTGATGTGGCGGAACTCATGGGTTTTTGGAGTAGTGGAGTGATGGAGTTGTGGGATCGCAGAAAATCAAAGCTGCAACACTCCATTACTCCATCACTCCCCGGCGCTTGGAAAGCGCGCTCCCTGCTTGACCTTACTCCCAAAACCGATTTACCTAAACGCCTCAACCTTGAGCACAGGAGCGCGCCTTGGAACTCACAGACCTCAAAGAAATCAAAGCGATCATCGATTTGATGAAAAAGAATGACCTTTCGGTCTTCGAGATCGAGAAGGACGGTTTTCGTCTCAAGCTTCAAAAAGGCCCAGCGAATCAAACAACCACACCTGCGCCGCCGATTATCGTTTCTGCGCCCAAATCTCCAACGACCGCCGCCGAGGCAGCAATCGCGACAGACAAACTGAAAGATATCGTTTCGCCGATGGTGGGGACGTTCTACCGCGCCGGATCACCGGACGGAGCGCCGTTTGTTGATGTTGGAAAAACTGTCACTGAAGAGACGGTGGTTTGCATTATTGAGGCGATGAAAGTGATGAACGAAATCAAAGCGGAAACCAGCGGTGTCATCGCCGAAGTGGTAGCCGAGAACGGCAAGCCGGTGCAGTTCGGCCAGGTACTTTTCAGAGTTCGGTGAGAATGTAGCGCAAGCTTCCAACTTGCGTGTGGATTGATTCGCAAGCTAGAAGCTCGCGTCACCATCATGTTTGAAAAAGTTCTGATCGCCAATCGCGGTGAAATCGCATTGCGCGTCATTCGCGCCTGCAAAGAACTTGGCATTCGTACCCTGGCTGTTTATTCGGAAGCGGACGTCGATTCGCTGCATGTTCAACTCGCGGATGAATCGATCTGCATTGGCGCCGCGCCCAGCTCCGAGAGTTATTTGAAAATCGATCGCATTATGAGCGCAGCCGAGATTGGCGATGTCGATGCCATCCATCCCGGCTACGGGTTTCTCGCGGAGAACCCGCATTTCGCCGAGGTCTGTGAAAGCTGCAACATCAAGTTTATCGGACCCTCTTCGCGCGCGATGCAAGCCATGGGCGACAAAAACTCCGCGCGCATCTTCGCGCACAAAGCGGGCGTGCCAGTAACGCCGGGAAGTGACGGAATAGTCGAGACGGAAAATGAGGCCATCAAGATCGCGAAGAAAATCGGTTACCCGGTGATGATTAAAGCGGCTGCTGGCGGCGGCGGCCGCGGCATGCGAACCGCGCATAATGAGCCCAGCCTTCAGGCGGCGTTTCACAACGCGCGGCACGAAGCCGAGAAAGCTTTCGGGAACGAGCAGGTCTATATCGAGAAGCTCATTGTCAATCCGCATCACATCGAATTTCAGATTGTCGCCGATAGTCACGGCCACATTGTTCATCTTGGTGAACGTGATTGTTCCATTCAACGGCGCAACCAGAAGGTGATTGAAGAATGTCCATCACCGCTTATGACTCCTGGGCTCCGCAAGAAAATGGGAAATGCCGCCGTCAAGCTCGCGAAATCCGTCGCTTACGAAAACGCGGGCACGATCGAGTTTCTCGTCGATCAAGATCGGCATTTCTATTTTATTGAGATGAACACGCGCATTCAGGTGGAGCACACAATTACGGAGGAGGTTTACGGGTGCGACCTTGTAAAGGAACAGATCCGTATCGCTGCGGGACAGCCGCTTTCACCGCATGTCGCGCATGCGACTCCGCGGCTGCACGCGATCCAGTGCCGCATCAACGCCGAAGATCCGGAGAAAGGTTTTCAACCGTCGCCCGGACGAATCGCCTTTTATTATGCTCCGGGCGGTCGCGGGGTTCGAATCGACTCGCACGTTTATACTGGTTACACCGTGCCTCCATATTACGATTCGATGATCGCAAAAATAATTACGGTTGGCGCGGCGCGGATAAATGCCATCGATCGAATGCGGCGCGCTCTTGATGAGTATTATATCACCGGCATCAAAACCACTGTGCCGTTTCACGCCGCGATCATGCGCAGCGCCGAATTCCGCGAAGGAAATTACGATACCGGCTTTATCGAGCGTGTGATGTCGTCAGACAAACTTGAGCTCAGTGCGCCGTCCACAGGTTTGCGTGAGTAAGACTGTCGCCACGGCTCTGCGGACCGTGTGCACAAGTCTCGCCCGTTTGGCAAGGCCAGGGCAGGCGCCGACGCCGCTATAACAATCCAGTCAGGATCATGAAGGGAAATCTAAGCGACTGCCGGCTCTACGGTATCCTCGATCTGAGCTACGTCGATGACTCGGATGCCGCTGCTGTCGTTGAAGCGATGATTAAGGGCGGTGTGGATCTGGTCCAACTCCGCGGAAAAGAACGGGCCATCGACGATCTTGTCGATCTTGCGGCCGAGCTGCACGAAGTGGCGGCCCGATCTTCGACGCCATTGATTGTGAACGACCATGCCGAGATCGCCAGAGAAGTTGCGGCGGAAGGTGTGCACGTTGGGCAGGAAGACGATTCGATCGAGGTCGTGCGGCAAAAAGCGGGCCGCGAGTTATTGGTTGGAAAATCCACTCACAGCCCCGAGCAAGCGCTGGCGGCGCAACGCGAAGGTGCTGATTACATTGGGTTTGGTCCGATTTTGGCGACACCGACCAAACCCGATTACCCGCCCATCGGCCTTTCGGACATCAAACGAGTTCATGCGGAAGTGAGTCTGCCGATTTTTTGCATCGGCGGAATCAACATCGACAATCTTCAGAACGTTATTGATGCTGGCGCCAAGCGCGTGGTCATGGTTTCGGCCTTGCTCAAAGCGCACAGCATCGTTGATTACGCGCGCTGCGCCACGGACATGCTCGCGTAACCCAAATCAAACGTCGAACATTTCTATGAAGCTTTTGCTTAGTTCGTCATTCGTCATTTATCATTCTGACCAATGTCTGTTCTCGTCGTTGGTTCCATCGCACTCGACACCGTCAAGACGCCGGTGGAGGAGCATTCCGATTTGTTAGGCGGCTCGGCCTCCTACGCAGCGCTCGGCGCAAGCTTCTTCTCGCCGGTCCGGCTTGTCGGCGTCGTGGGCGACGACTTTCCCGAATCCGAATTCCAGTTTTGGAAGTCGCGCAAGATCGACAGCGAAGGCGTGCAACGGGTAAACGGAAAAACTTTTCGCTGGTCGGGCGAGTATTCGTGGGACTTGAACACGCGCGAAACGCGCTCGATCGCGCTCAATGTCTTTGAACATTTCAAACCCGCGTTGCCAGAATCGTATCGGCAGACCGATTTCGTTTTGCTGGCCAACATCGCGCCTTCTTTGCAATCGCACGTGCTCAATCAAATGGAACGTCCGCGCCTCGTGGTCGCCGACACGATGGATCTTTGGATCGAGACAACAAGATCGGATTTGGATGCGCTCCTTCGGCATGTTGACCTTCTTATTCTCAATGACAGCGAAGCGCGCGAGATGACGAAGGAAACGAGTCTCATCAAAGCCGGGCATCGGATTCGGAAGATGGGACCGAATTACGTCGCGATCAAAAAAGGCGAGCACGGCGCCCTGCTCTTTGGCGAAGAAGATCAATTCTTCAGCTGTGGTGCGTATCCGCTTGAAGACATTCACGACCCGACCGGGGCAGGGGACACATTCGCCGGTGGTATGGCCGGATACTTGGCGGGCACAGTCAAGAAGGTGCACTTCAACGATCTGCGTAAAGCCATGATCTACGGCAGCGTGCTCGCTAGCTTCTGTGTAGAGAAATTCAGCCTCGAACGCTTGCGCAGCTTGTCGATGGAAGAAATCGCGCAGCGCTACGAGATGTTTAAATTGATGAGCCAGTTTGAATTACCGGAATGACACGCGCGATTCTGTTTATTGCTGTCGCGGTTTCGATCGCGACTGTCGGCCTAGATGCACAGGAGGAATGGACTAAGCTCGAGCATTGTCAGCTAGTTCCGAATCCCGGCAATGACGGCGACAGTTTTCACGTTCGCGCGAATGAGAAAGAATACATTTTTCGGCTGTATCTCGTTGACGCACCGGAAACTGATGCAGCAGATCCGGCCCGCCTTATTGAGCAAGCGAAATACTTCGGGATCAGCGTGCCGCAGGTTATCGAACTGGGAGAAGCGGCCAAAGCATTCGTAAAGGAAAAGTTGGCGGCGCAGTTTACGGTGGTTACCCACATGGCAAATGCGATGGGCCGCAGCAATATCGAGCGGTTTTATGCGTTCGTGCAGACGAAGGACGGCGATCTCGGTGAACAATTGGTTGCGAATGGCCTTGCGCGAGTCTACGGAAGAAGGGGCCGGCCGCCCGAAGGCTTAAGCTCCGCTGCGGAACTGCAGAAACTTAAGACCCTCGAGAACCAAGCGAAGCAAGGCAAGCTTGGAGGCTGGGTCACAAAAATCGAGCAATCGAGCCCCCCAACCGCATCTCCAGCGTCACCAGCTTCATCTCCGAGTGCGAGGAAGAACGACAGATTGTTCCCTGCCAAATTCGACATCAACACCGTGACGGAAAAAGAGCTGAGATTGATACCGGGTATCGGCCCGGTAATGGCGCGCCGAATCATCGACGCCCGTCCGTTCAGGAGCGCTGACGACTTGAAAAAGGTGAACGGTATCGGGGACAAAAAATACGACGAGATTCGGCCGTATTTTCAGTGACTGTAGCGGTGGTCTATGACCACCGATCGCCTGGCGCAAGTTCCAAACCCTGCCCCCGTGATTTCGGCGCTCACAGAGCGCCGCTACAGAGGGCGACGGAATAAAAAGCGCGCGCCCGTGGGGATTCGAACCTCAAACCTTCTGATCCGTAGTCAGATGCTCTATCCAGTTGAGCTACGGGCGCCCCTAAAGAGCAGCTAATTTGCGGAGGAAGAAGGAAGCGTCAAATTAGGCGGCGGGAAAGAAATCTCACGTCCGATCTCGGGATCAGAATCGATTACACAATCGATTACATCGCAGGGCTATGGAGTTGACATCGCGAATACCATCCACCCTACAATCCGAACCGACCGAATCGGAGTTTTCCCCGCACAGGTCGCTAAACAATAAGCCCACGGCTGTTCATTCGCGAAACGGC
>VBQB01000361.1 GCA_005887855.1 Verrucomicrobiota bacterium
TCCGGCTTTGAGAGATCTCGTGACGAGTGGCCCCTACAGATTCGTCCGCCACCCGATGTATCTCTCGTACATACTTGGAGACATCGGGTACAACCTACAGGAATGGAATTTCGGCACAATTCTCCTGGTGTTGGGCGGTTGGGCGTCTCTCGTCTATCGCATCCACGTCGAGGAGCAAGTACTGTCTGAACATGCCGGATGGCCAACCTACATCGCCTTGGTTCGCTACCGCCTTTTCCCCGCTCTTTGGTGAAAGCACCGCTCGCACAATGCCGTGATTTGCGTCACAATGACCGTGCCGCCTAAGATGATAAAATGCGCTTAGCCATTGTGCCTATCACTGCTCTGGCGCTGGTGAGTTCCACTGCCGCCGCTGGGACGATTCGTGGCTACGTAATCGATGAGGCGGGTAATCGAGTTGCGGGAGCTCGAGTTCAGGCTTGGCATATGGTTTCGCCAGATCAGCGACCATTCCAGCACCCAACAAAGTTGGGCGAAACGACTGCCGATTCTCATGGAGATTTTGCTATCTCTGTCGATGCTCCTGAGATCAACATGCTCATTGCTAGTTTCGATCATCAGTCTGGGACAGCAACGCCACCTTTCAGTAGCACAGTGCGTATCGTTCTCCGTCGCGTCCAATTACGACCGATCCTTTAACCAATAGCTGCAACCAACCGCTGACCAGTCGCATCGTGCTGTGATTCGCGTTTACGATGAAGCGGGCAACGTGATCGAACACACGAGCACGCGGGCAATTTTCAAAGCGTGGTAGCGGCTGTTCGCATAAGCCGGTTTGATCGAATCATTCGGCTTCCTAAATGCCGAACAATTCGGCACAATTCTCAAAATATTGGCAACAGCAATCACCTGAATAAACATTCGCAAATGAGAGAGATTTTCATCAAAAGTATAATGCATTGGCTTACAAAACCGCCTGTCGATGGTCCGCGATCGATGCTCTTGCTCCGCCTAATGGTCGGCGGCGTGTTTTTCTGGGAGGGACTGCTTAAATTCGTTTATGTAAATCAAGGAGTCGGACGATTCACAAAACTCGGGATCCCCTTTCCGGCATTTACCGCCAACTTCGTCGGCTGCCTCGAAATCGTAGGCGGACTACTTTTACTCTTGGGACTGCTTACGCGGCTAATCGCCGTTCCCTTTCTAATCGAAATGATTGCCGCAATGCTCTCAACTAAAATCTCGATGTACTTGGGGACTTCACCGCTTCCACTACCGCCGGTGCCACCTCAGACCGGATTCTGGGCGGTTTTACACGAAATTCGCTCCGAATATGCGCAGTTCATGGTCGTTCTTTACCTGCCAATTAATGGACCCGGGAAATGGTCGATCGACGCCCTTCTGGACAAGCTCCGAGCGCGAAAGCTGCGATAATTTGTTGGTGACTACTCCAGCACGGCTAGCTCCAATTCGAGGTGAATCAGGATATGTGCCTGCGTGATGAGGGCCAGAATTCCTGCAACTTTGCGCTTTTATCGCCGGCTTTATAGCGCCGATTCAATTCAGCCTCGATGGCCTTGATCTCGTCTTGCTGCGGAAGCGCTTGCCCATGATAAATGTACGCCGGCACCTCATTGCGAGTCCGTGCTAGCGGAGTCATTCCGTAGAGATCGAGACGGCGTTTCTGCAGCCGGGCAGTCGTCCATCCGGCGTAGGAAGTGTTATAGTAACCGTACACTTCTGCCGTGGTAGAATAACGGCTGTAGGGAAAACCGCTTGTTACCGCCGGAGGTGGAGGCTGTTCCGCGCAGCCGATGAGGCCAGTGGCAAATATTAATAGCAATAATTGTTTCATATTGGGTAGTTTGCTAAAATCATTAGAAGTTAGCTATGGCGCGTACGCGGGATTTTGCGTTGGTACCTAAGAGTTGATCCTCACTCCCTCCTTCGAGATAGAAGATTGGACGATCTTGCGACGAAAAGATGAGCCTCGTATCGTTCCGATGATTTCACCGGAACGGAAAAACGCACGTTTAAGAAGTCCGACCGCGCAAAGACAAGCGCGGCGTCAATCTGATTTCAGATGCGCTGCCAGTGGGTCGCTTGTGGTATGGGTGATGCGGGCCGCCGCTGCTGAACTTGGTCGTTAGTCCTACGACGACTGTTGACAGTAGCTTTAAAAGCCTGTCTATTAAGCATTAACATCAATACGGAGGCGTCATAATGAAGAAAGCAATTGTCACCCTTGCCTGCTGCGCGCTGATTGCGCCGCTGGCATTTGCGCAGCATCAGAAACAAACAACAACTACCACAGAACCAGTAACGGTAACGGGAACGGTCATCAAAATGACGACTGAGGAAGGCGCGGCCGCCAGTTATCAGCCCGCCAAAACGCTCGTTGTTCGCGAGGACAGTTCGAATAAACCGGGCACTTATGTTATCAGGGGGCCCGGTCACGTTATGAACAAGGCGGGTGTACCGATCCGAACGGCGATCAAACCCGGCACTCGCGTGCGTGTTTATTACGTAAACGCAGGCAATTCGCGTGTGGTTGATCACGTAATGGTTGAGTAGTGAGTCTACGCGGCAGGGGATATTGAGCGCGTGGGGCGATTGAGGTCAATCGCCCCTAGTAGCCTTGTTTATTTCGGCGCGGGCGAGGCGCTGAGTTTTTGGAAGCGCGGATCATTCCGGAGCAGATCAACAAAATCATTTCCCTCGGGCTCGCGCGTGTTGTGGTAAATTGTCGGCCAACTTAATCCATGGGAGTCGATCTTCCGTCCACGTATGATCGGCCGGAGTAACGATTTCGGGCGGATCGAAAGTGGCAACGGTAACATCTATCTCGTTGCTGCCGGCTCCAGTCATGAACGTTAAAGCGGTCCCGCAGTTTGGACAGAACGAGCGAATTCGCCCGGCCCATTCGATTTCGCGCGGCTCACCTTTGGTGAATCGAAAATTATTCCGACAAAACGAAGCCCAGGTCACAAAAGGCGCACCGGCGCTCTTGCGACAATCTTCACAATGGCAATGCGTGATATTGTAAGGCTCTCCGCTTCCTTGGTAACGCACCGCCCCGCACAGACAGCCGCCGGGAACCACGTTCGCTTTTATCTCCGGATCATCTGATATACGCTCGTCAATTTGATCTATTAGCCTTCGAAGATTCGAGAGCGGGACCTCCCTCACACCAGCTTGCTCCGCGTTAGAAAGCTTTTGCCGAATGATTGTGATCACATCTCTCGGCGTCACATCAAAAACTTTTAGGCGAAGCGAGAAAGGAGGAAAAGATTAAAACTGCACCTCATGGGCCGGACAAAAAAAACCAAGCCGTCCCCCGCGATGCTGCAACGCGCATGTTAGACCACGAGACCAAACTGCGACGTGCCCTCTGGATCAATCTCCTTCTTTCACAGAAAGGTAGCGAAGAGACCAACGGTGTAATTCCGGCTCGACACGTCTCGCCCCGCCTTATTTCACCAACCTGTGCATCGATTTTGCGACACTCCTTCAGAAATTCGTTGAACAACATCGCGTTCACCGCATCGTAGGGCACGGTGTAGGTATCCCCCTTGGCGTCGCGCACTACCAAGTCTGGCGCTTCACCACACTGTGCTCTTCGCGACGTCGGCTACCGTTTTGACGGGCAGCCCAAACGGTGTCAATTGAGACGGCGGCGGCGGCCCAAACTGCAACTGCAGCTACCATGCAAACTTCTGTCCAGATCACGTTCGTTTTAGAGATCGCGGCTATGCGACTGACGCCGAGCTTTAAGATGGATGTCCTAAAAGTGCGCCCCACATCGAAGCTCGTTGGCATGCGTCTGGGTTCGTCGCAGCAGCCTGAACCGGCGATGAATTTGGAAGTGGCTTTCGAAATCGCAGACATTCAGCCTGCCGACGGAGCCCTTGGAACGATTCGGCTGACTCCTTCTCAACAGAAGCCAATGATCGATGGTTCGCTTTCGTTGACGGTTGCGGGATTGCAATTCGTCCCAAATTTCCAGTCTGCGCCTGTTTGGCTTACTCCCTCGCAGGAAAGACCGGCAACTGTCTTGGTCACAGTCCCGTTTCAAGTTACGACGATGGAATTTTCGGCCTCATTTGAGATTGCGTCCGTTGTCCTAAATTCGACTTCCAAGGAGGTGATCGTGCAGTTGCCTGGAGCCGCCTCAACCGCAGGCGAGGGTACCCCGATGTTCGAAATTGCGAATTTGCAGCTCAGCGAAGGCGGCGACATTGCACTGATGCAGCTAAACTTGCTCGGCCAGGGCTCGAAGCAAACGTGACGAGAAGACAAATTGAACTCCAAATGCATGCCGAATGGAAGCACTGCGTGGTCGAGACTGGCCGCGATAAATAAAGCCCAAACGAAGAATCCGCCTGCCATACAGTTTGTCTTGCTGGTTGACGGCCAGGGTCACAATAATTTTCGCGCGGCAAAGGCGTTGCTCCGGAGGAGGCGAGGCTACGGCAGAAGGTTAGGGGCGGTTATCTGTTGAGGATGGCCTTGTTGCGACGTGACCTTCAGATTTATGCCGCGACCAATTGTGGCGTGCATCCGGGAAACAGTTTCACTCGCGGTTTGTCCGATTAGGGACATCCTGCGCCTCAGCTAATGCGAGGCACCGGTCATGGTAAATTCGATGGGAATCCTAACCTTCGAAACCGTCCCAGGTTTAAATCGCCATTTTTGGAATGCTTTGACCGCGGATTTATCCAAGGTTGCGTCTCCAGTGCTTTGCTCCATTGAAGCTTCAGTTACCAGGCCGCTCGCCCGATCGACGGACAAAATGCAAACTCCATTTCCTGTAACGCCCGCCGAAAGTGGCTTGGATGGATATTGGGGGGACGGCATGAAGGTCACAAAGGCTTTCGCTGAAGAATACGAAATGGTGCCGAGACTACCTGCGACCTCTGGTGCCTTGCTTGGTGCAGTCTTCCGACGCTTCGGTTGCGGCGGCGGAGAAGGTGTTCCTTCTTCGACAGGCTCTTGTGTAATTTGTACAGACGGTCCCGAGGTTGTCGGTTGCTGCTCAGGCTTTGATGCGGTGTGCGGATTTTGCGAAGGGGTGGCTGCTGGGCCCGCTTCTCCCATCCGCTTTTGCAGTGAAGCAATCTCGTTTCGGCTGGCGTCTAATTCGCGTTCCAGTTCCGCCTTCTCGTTCTGGAGT
>VBQB01000010.1 GCA_005887855.1 Verrucomicrobiota bacterium
CATCCGGAACAGCCAGCACGAATTGCGCGCACCGTGCCGTTGCTGAAAGATCGACATCCTGCCTGGGAATGGCGTAATCCAGTCCCTGCCGACGAAATCAAACTTTTGCGCGCGCATTCGCCCGAACATCTCGCGCGAATAAAAAACGCAACTGATGATTTCGATGCGGACACACCAGCACATCGCAATATTTACCAGCATGCTGTTCGATCTGCTGGGGCGTCGATCGATGCAGCACACGCGGCCTTGCTTGGTCAACGCGCTTTCAGTTTGATGCGTCCGCCTGGTCATCATGCGACCCGTGACCGCGCGATGGGCTTTTGTTATTTTAGCAACGTTGCAATCGCCGCGCTGGACGCATTGGAGAATGGCGCAAAGCGTGTCGCAATCTGGGATTTTGACGCGCACCATGGCAACGGCACGGAGGCGATCGTCGTGCATAACCCGCAGATTGCGTTCGCATCGATCCATCAGTTCCCCGCGTATCCTGGAACAGGCGCAAAATCTTTCGCGAATATCGAGAATTATCCGCTAGCGCCATATACCTCGCGCGTCCAACACGTCGATGTTGCGGAGCGCGCGCTCCAAAAGCTCTTAAAACTCAAGCCTGATCTCCTCCTCATTTCTGCTGGCTTCGATGCTTACTCGGGCGATCCGCTGGTCCAGATGACGCTCGAACAAGAGGATTTTGCGAAATTCGGAGAATGGCTGCGCAAGGCCAACATGCCCACGGCCGCCATTCTCGAGGGCGGATACAGTGACCAACTACCGGAACTCATTGACGCTTTTTTAGCTGCCTGGAAAGCGAAATAAGGGGCCCTCGGAGGATCGCTTCGCTCAGCGCTTTGCATGGGGCTTCCCTTACGAGTGTCCCACTCGAGCTTGCAGGGCGGCAGAATCACCAGAAGACGAAATAATCGGTGTCATGTGTGGCCAATTCTTGGCAGTTGGTGAATAGTTCGCGAACAGAGCGGGCCGTAGCACAGCTTGGTAGTGCGCTTGAATGGGGTTCAAGAGGTCGCGGGTTCAAATCCCGCCGGCCCGATTCTAAAACAGCGGCCATTTTATAGTGCGGTCGCCGTGGCGACAGGTCGCGGGTTCAAATTCACGGCCGGCCCGACGGTCCGTCCCTGCAATTATTGCGACGCTTGCGGTATCGCGGTACCGTCCGCGCCTATGTTGAGCGCTGGAATTGTCGGATTGCCGAACGTCGGCAAGTCCACTCTTTTTAACGCGCTGACCCGGACTCACAAAGCGCCAGCGGAGAATTATCCCTTTTGCACAATCGATCCCAACGTGGGCGTCGTCACCGTACCCGATCCACGGCTGGGGAAACTGGCCGAGATGTCCCACTCGAAAAAGATCGTGTCGACCGCAATCGAGTTCGTTGATATCGCCGGTCTGGTCAAAGGAGCGAGCACGGGCGAAGGTCTCGGCAACCAATTCCTCAGTCATATTCGCGAGGTGGACGCGATTGTGCAGGTCGTCCGTTGCTTTGAGAATGCCGATATTCATCATGTCGGCGGAATAATTGATCCGATTCGCGACATTGAAATAATCAACACCGAGCTAGTGCTTGCTGATTTAGCGTCGTTGCAGAAACGAAAGGATCGTTTGCAAAAAGAGGTGCGCGCTGGATCGAAAGCCGCAAGAGCTGAAGATGCAATTATGGAGAAGCTTTTGCCACATCTCGACGCAGGAAAACCGGCGATCACGGCGGAGTTGACTCCAGAGGAAAAAGAAATCGGGCGTGATTTCTTTTTGTTGACCTCCAAACCGACGCTCTTCGCTTGCAACGTGGCGGAGTCGGATCTCGCCGCGATCTCGGCGAATGAAAGTGCAAAGGCCGCTGCGCGACATGTCAAAGCAGTCCAGGAATACGCGCGACATCATTTCGCAACTGAGGCTGTCGTGATCAGTGCGCAGATCGAAAGTGAACTTGTCGATCTTGGCGAAAATGAAGCGATGGAATATTTGCGCGGTTTGGGCGTCGAAAGCAGCGGCGTCAACGCGCTTATCCGCGCCGTTTATCATCTCCTTGGCCTTCGCACGTTTCTCACCACCGGCGAAAAGGAGACTCGGGCCTGGACAATTCACAGCGGCGACAAATCGCCCGCCGCGGCGGGCGTTATCCACTCGGATTTCGAGCGCGGTTTTATCGCCGCGGAAACGATTCACTACGACGATCTGGTCGCGCTTGGTTCGTTCGCGAAAGCTCGTGAAGCAGGCAAGCTTCGAATTGAAGGAAAAGAGTACGTCGTACGCGATGGCGACGTAATTTCCTTTCGTTTCAACGTGTAGAAAAATCCAACGCTTCGCACGCTGAAGCGGTTACAGGTCACGCCGTGTCGTACAAGATGCGGCCACAGTTCTCACAGCTCACAATTTCCTTCCCCGCCTTCACGCGGTGGGCGGTTTGCGTGGTGACTTTCATGTGACAGCCGGTGCAAACTTCGTGCTCGAGCGCGACGACCACGGCGTCGCCTTTGCTTTTGAAAAGACGCTCGAAACGACCGAGTAAATCTTCGTCGATTTTGCTGGCCAACTCAGCGCGTTCTTTCGTCAGTCCTTCCAACCGTGACTGCAAAGCTGTCGATTTTTCTTCGAGACCCGTTGTCTGCCGGGCAATCGACTCCTTAACGGTTGCCGATTTCTTCTCTTCCGCCTCAAGTTCGGCCTTCAGTTTGTCGGCTTCTACCATCAGTTCGAGTTCTTCGTCCTCGATTTTGCGGATTTCATTTTCGTAACGCTCAATCTCATGGCCGATTGCCTGAAACTCATCATTCTTGCGGGTTTGGTATTGTTGGGTCTTAAGACGCGAGACGCTTTCGTTGCGTGTGCCAACATCAAGCTCGAGTTTCTTGCGATCTATTTCGACCTGCCGCGTCTTTTGTTTAAGCGTTTCGACTCCGGCAATACTACCTGCCAATTGCGCTTCGAGATTTTTCATTTGCAGCGGCAGAGTGTCTACTTCAGTTTGGATCTGCTTGATCTTTTGTTGTCGATCTTGAAGAACGAGCAGTTGTTCCAATTCGGGATGCACGCGCGCTGAAGTTATTGATTCTGCAGAGCGCCGTCAATCGCGCCGGTCGGTAGCCATGTTGCAAGTTTCTAGGGACCAGCTTTCGCCTGCATCTCGTCAAATGCTTTTAGCACCTGTTCGGGACGCGCACGAACAGCAATGTTTTCTGTCAGATTCACCCAGCGAATCGTCCCAGAGGGATCGATGAGAAACTCTGCCGGACGCGCAATGTCCGTGCCTTTGGGTCCTGCACCGCGATGCAACAGATCGTAACGTCGAATCACTTCCGTCTTTGAATCCGATAGGAATGTGTAGGCGTAACCGAGTTTTTGTCGCTGGCGCCGATTGATTTCCGGCATGTCAACACTAATCGCGACGACACGAATCCCACGCAATTCAAATTCCGGAAGCCTTTGCTGGAAACTCCGCAACTCGGAGTTGCATAATGGTCACCAGAAACCGCGATAAAAAATCAGCGCAACTGCTTTCGATCTGCTGACGAGATTACCGAGGGCCACGTCCTTGCCGTCTTGATCCAGCAACGTGAAGTCGGGTGCTTTTTGTCCGACCCGCGGCGCTCCCGTCGAGGGCGGCACCTGCCGCAGCTGGTAGAAAAATACATAGGAAAAGAACCCGAACATCAATATGCCCAGCGTAGCCAAAATCGGTCCGAAGACTTTGCCGCGATAAACCTGCGCTTTGCCAAATGCCCGGAACAGACCCAGCACGAGAAAAATTCCGCCAGCAGCAAACAACAAGAGATTCGCCCACGGAAAATCACGGGTGACTGGGAATTGCGCAAAGAATGTGTAGCTGAGAAAACCAGCTAGCGCGAAAAGGAATCCGATCCAGAGCGACCAATTCCAGGTTCGTTTCATGTCGATCTTGCCGCCCCCATCCGCAGGATCCACCGGTAAAGTACTATTCCGGTAGCGGCGAATGCAACGCCACCGATGATGATCGCAGCGGTTCCAAAGCCTGGCCCGACGAGCGCGAGCGGTGCAGATACGCCGGAGAACACGACGATTGCGGAGATCACCACGCCGATCACACTCTCGCCGACGATCAATCCTGACGCCAGTAGCACCCCGAGCTGCTTCGTCGCGTCCGGTCTGGAGGTGCGGTCAGCGCGTTTGTCGAAGAACCATCCTGCGACCGCGCCGACCACGATCATCAAAGTGCTCTGCGTCGGAAGATAAATTCCAAGACCGACGGCCAGTGGAGGAACGCGCATGTGTCGCGTTGTGCGTGCGAGGATTTCATCCAGCAGGATGATGCAAATACCGATCAGTCCGCCGGTCCGGATCAGACTCCAGTCGATATCAGCAGCGATGACGCCCTGCGCTAGCGAGGAGATCAGGCCGGCCTGAGGCGCCGGCAGTGGATTGGGGCGCAGCTCCGCGCCCGGTGCACCCACGAATCCGTAAGCATGATTTACCAGATCGAGCACGGGCGGAATAACGAACGCACCCGCGATTACGCCGATAACAAGCGCCACTTGCTGCTTCCACGGCGTAGCATCAACCAACTGGCCGGTCTTGAGATCCTGAAGATTATTGTTGGCGATCGCGGCAACGTTGAAGATCACCGCCGTGGTAAAAAGCGCGAACGCCATTAGTGCTTTGCCCGCGTCCGGCGACACATACGGTTTTATGCCGAATACGAGCAGCAACGCAGCGCCAATCACCACCAGAATTCCAATGCCCGATAGCGGACTATTGGACGAACCGATCAATCCCGCCATGTAACCGCAGACGGCCGAGACAAAGAAGCTCATCAACACGACATAGGCGACGCCGCCGATGATGAGCGTTGTCACATGTGCGCCGAGACCGCTCGCATTGCCGAAATAGCCGAGCAGCCATCCAATCGGGAACATGCACGCCAACGTCGAAAGCCCGACAATGCCGATAGGGATATCGCGCTCGGTGATCGGCAGCGTGTCGCCCTTGCCCGCTTTGCGTGCGCGCGACGCGGCCATCGCGCCGGCGAGACCCCTGGCGACGGGCTTTACCAATTTGAGCAAGGTCCAAACAGCTGACACACCGATCGCGCCCGCGCCGACGAAACGCACCTTACGACTCCAAGTACTTTGCGCGAGTGCAGCGGTAGCGGTGCTAAGATCGTGGGCAAGGCCAGAATAGTGCGGCACGCCCCAGCCCCAGCCAATTAGCGCGCCAATCAGCATCGCGATTCCAACTGAGAGACCAACCAAGTGTCCGATTGCGAGCAGCGCGAACGAAAGAGAGAAATCATAACCGCTCACTGCACCTCGCCTGCCGATTCGGAAAGTTTGGGCGACATCCGACGCGAAGATTTGCGTAGCGACGATTACCGCAAATACTGCTGCAACAATCGATCCCCACAAAACAGCAAGCAGACCTGCACGTCCGTGTTCGATGTCGGAAGCATGCGCGGTATCCCGGCTACTGCCGACCTTCAGCACTTCGGCGCAGGCGACGCCCTCGGGATAGGGCAGATCAGACGTAGTCACTAACGCGCGACGCAGCGGGATCGAATACATCACACCCAGAACGCCGCCCAACGCGCAAATCGCGAATGAGATCCAGAACGGAAAACCAGTCCACCAGCCGATCATGATCAAACCCGGCAATACGAAAATGATCGACGACAGTGTGCCTGCCGCTGAGGCAACCGTCTGCACAATGTTGTTTTCCTGGATAGTCGCATCCCGAAAACCGCGCAGTATCGCCATCGAAATCACCGCCGCCGGAATCGATGTCGAAAAAGTGAGACCAGCTTTGAGTCCGAAATATACATTGGCCGCCGTGAATACGAGCGTGATGACGACGCCTATGATGAGGCCGCGGATGGTAAGTTCGGCGGGCCCATTCGCGCGGGTTGGTTGGCCGACGCTCACGACCTGATTCTCGGCATAGTTAGGCTCCATTGTAATGGTATGCGGCCGACCGACGAGAGCGAAGGATAGTGTGAAATCGGCGGCCGGGTCAAGACCGTGTCGTGTGCGTTCTCTCAGCGGCGCGATGTCCAGCTCGCGCCGCTACCGAAGACTTGACGTCGGCAGGTAGAGTTAACTTCGTCTTAAACCGGGCGAATTTCTTTAGCGCGCTTGCGCTTTTCGCGCTTTTTCTCAAAGCTCTTGGAGATGGCGACCGTCGATACCGTGAACCCGCCGCAGGAATATCCCGATATCGTCGGGGCGCGCCCAACCAACCCCTTGGCAGCTAATTTCAAACCGTTCATTCCGGCTTCAGTGCAATTGCCCGAGTTGACGTGGCCGCACTTAATCACGGGCACGATTCTCGGAATGATTTTCGGCGCGTCGTCGCTCTATCTGGTGCTCAAAGTCGGGTTGACGGTAAGCGCTTCTATTCCGGTGGCCGTGATTTCCATAACCATCTTTCGTATTTTCTCGAAGTTCGGTTTTCGCGACGCGACGATTTTGCAAAACAACATCGTGCAAACCGCTGGCTCGGCTGGCGAATCGATCGCGTTTGGTCTCGGCGTGACCATGCCGGCAATCATGATCCTGGGGTTCGATCTCGAGATCGGTCGGGTGATGCTCGTGGCCGTCCTCGGCGGACTGCTCGGGATCTTGATGATGATCCCACTGCGCCGCGCGCTGATTGTCCATGAACACGGAATCTTGAAATATCCAGAAGGCACGGCGTGCGCCGAAGTTCTCAAAGCAGCCGCTTCGAAGGAATCGCTCCCAGTTGCAGACAAAACACGTACGACCGCGGACGCCGAGATCGTTAACGAAGAGGCCGCAAGCGGGGGCAAAGTAATCTTCTCAGGAGTCGGTATCGGTTTTCTTTATCAAGCCGCGATGGGCGCGTTCAAAATGTGGAAGGATACGCCCCAGAAAATCTTTGTCGCGCCATTTAAGGGCGGCTCGATCTCCGCCACGATTGAGCCAGCACTCCTCGGAGTCGGTTACATCATCGGGCCCCGGATCGGTTCGATCATGTGTGCAGGCGGTGTGCTGGCCTATCTGGTGCTGATTCCGGCGATCAAGTTCTTCGGCGACCACGTCACTGGCATCGTTCCGCCTGGGACAATGCCGATCTCAGAGATGAGTCCGGACGACGTGCGCGGCGCCTACATTCTATACATCGGCGCGGGCGCGGTAGCAGCCGGGGGAATTATCAGCCTGTTTCGCTCGATTCCCACGATTTGGCACGGATTGAAGGGGGGTCTGGCCGACTTACTCGGACAACACGGTCCACGCGAACACGCGCCGCGCACCGATCGCGATTTGTCGATGCGCGTCGTCATTATCGGATGCCTGGCGATCATCGTGGTCATCATGGCAGTGCCGCAATTACACCTGCGCGGCAACCTGTTGGGCGCGTTTCTGATCGTGCTGTTTGGTTTTCTGTTCGTCACGGTCTCGTCGCGTCTGACCGGTGAGATTGGTTCATCTTCCAATCCAATTTCGGGAATGACTGTTGCGACGTTGCTGCTCACCTGTTTGGCGTTCCTGATCGTCGGCTGGACCAGTCCGGCTTATTTCGTTACCGCGCTCTCAATCGGTGGCATTGTCTGCATCGCTGCATCTAACGGCGGCACCACATCGCAGGACTTGAAAACCGGATTTCTGGTTGGATCTACACCGAAGTCTCAACAAATCGCGATTCTCTTCGGCGCCCTCGCTTCAGCACTCACACTCGGTTACGTGCTCCTGTTCTTGAACAACGCCTACACGGTTTATGTGCCGATGCCCGCCACATCGGAATTGCGTACGCCATCCGGTGAACTTGGTCGGGCAGAAAAACTGCAAGGCCTACAAGGCTTGTCAGACGAAAATACCTATCGGGCCTGGGAAAGAGCCGACCCTGCAGGTGGTCCTGCTCAACGCTACCTGGTCAACGACAAAGGCGTTCCCATTTATCTCGTCGATCCTGGCATTAACGGCACACACAAAGTAAGACCCGATGGATCGACGGTGACGAAATTCGATGCGCCGAAGGCAACCCTAATGTCGTACATCATTAAAGGAATTCTCAGCCGTAAACTCCCGTGGGCTCTTGTGTTGCTCGGCGTGATGATAGCGATTGTGCTGGAGATGAGTGGAATCCCCTCGCTCGCATTTGCGGTCGGCGTTTATCTGCCGCTCGCATCGTCCAGCCCGATCTTTATCGGTGGGATGATCCGGTTGTTGGTCGATCGTTATTTGCGGGTCAAATTTCGTCACAAGAATTTGTCCGACATCGAATTGACTGCCGAAGGCGACAAGAGTCCGGGCGTTTTGCTCGCTTCCGGTTACATCGCAGGCGGCGCAATTACGGGGATCGTGATCGCGGCAAAAGAACTGGTGGCTCCTCTCGCTGCGATGGGCCACCGAATTGACGAGTGGCAAACTACCCACAATCCATTCTTCAATGGCCCCAATTCGGATCTTCTCGCACTGATTCCGTTTATTATTCTTTGCGTCTTACTCTACCTCGTCGGTCGCGATGTGGTTCTAAGGCCACGATCAAGGAGCGGAAGAGCTTAGTACATTTCAACAGGCGATCGCTTGGCGTCTTCGGGGCTGCGTTGCCTGGCGCGTTCTTCACCGAGAACTGCGACGCGCAGGTCCCAGATTTCGTTGTCGATCTTACGAAAGGCAGTTTCCGAGAATTTGTCTGGTAGCGCGAGCTTTTCTTTGAAGCGCGCTACGCTGGCGAGACCGCGATCGATTTGGTCGCGCGGTAATCTCGCAAGTATGCGATGTACGTTGTCGATTTCGGGAATGCGATGGCAAATCATGGCCAGATCATTTCCCGCCGCGATCGCAAGACGGATTGTTTGCTCAAGTCCGTATTCATTTAGGATTGCACCCATGTCGAGATCGTCGGTCATGATCAGACCATCGAAGGCTAGTTCTTCGCGCAGCAGTTCTGTCACGACGCGATGTGACAATGTTGCAGGCGTTCTCGTCGGTTCGAAACATGGGTACCAGCCGTGGCAAGTCATCATACTGTCCACGAGATTCGTCGGATGGCCCGGGGGTCCGTCGCTACCAATAAAGGCGCGAAACACGGCGAGCTCTTCCTGATCCAATTCCGCCCGTGTCCGCTCGATCTGGGGCAGGTCGTGATGTGCATCGACGGTCGCCGCCGAGTACCCGGGAAAATGTTTGCCGCAACTTGTGATCCCCTGCCCTCTCATCGCTTCGTTGAATGCCCCAGCGTTTAGAACGACTTGGTCGACCACTTTTCCATAACATCGGCCACGCAGCGAGTTATCCGCCTCGTCATCGAAAGAGATATCGAGCACCGGGCAAAGATCGAGATTGAAACCGAAGAGTCGCAGTAATCTGCCGGTGATATCGCCGTGCCGGCGGATAAGATCAACATCGCCTTTATCGCGTAATTGCTGCGCGTTGGGCGGCTCGTTCCCGATTAAGCGCAATCGCGAGACGCGTCCGCCTTCTTGATCGATCGTGATAATTGGTTCGACCACGGTTAGGCTGCGCAAGTCATCGGTTAGTTTGCGCAATTGCGCGGCGCTCTCAATGTTGCGCGTGAAAAGAATGAAGCCGCCGGGTTGAACGCGCCGAAATAACTTCTCCGTTTCTGGATCGAGGCACGGTGCGGGAACGCCCGTTAGAATCAATTGACCGAGCGAATCACTCTTCATACTTTCGGAAGTTAGATGTCGATGTTGCGCAGAGAAAATAAAAAACGCCACCTCTTCGCGCTTTTTATCCGTCCG
>VBQB01000362.1 GCA_005887855.1 Verrucomicrobiota bacterium
GCCGGAGAAACCCTGCACAATATTCTGCGCAGCTTGGGCAAAACCCTCTACCAGCCCAACGATACTGCCGCTAGCTTTCAGGGTTTGAGTCAGAAATACGGGCAGCACCGGATAGAGCATTTCTGTAGAGGTATCAGCAAAGAAACTCGCCGCGGCGAGCAGGAACGAATTCCTCGAGAGCCCGGCGAAGTATTGCTTCATGCTTCGCTAGTCCTCGAGTTTAAACGTACACGCTGTTACTCTGAGTTGCGAACTGGGGGGACCCGCCTTGCCCGGGATGGCAAAGCCATCGGTACTTGTAAATTGGAATGCTCTCGCCTGTTTCATTTCGGTCCGATGCGCCGGGCCCAGTCCACGAGATTCTGTAGAAGTCCGATGATATGTTCACTCGTAGGCACGTCTGTCAAATTTCCTTCCTGATCAAAGCGGTCCATGGCGTGGCTGATCAACACCTCGGGCTGGTTGATTGGGAACATGTTGAGATACACGAGAATCTGCCGCGGCGGGTGATTTTGCGCACGCGCGGTGCCGATGGCTCCTGTTGTTGCACCCATGATCGCGGCCGGTTTGCCATTCCAGGCGCTGTCGCCGTGGGGACGCCAAGCCCAATCCATTGCATTTTTCAATACACCAGACACCGACCAATTGTATTCCGGCGTAACAACAGAATAGCATTCGCCTCGCGTATCCGTCTTTTCAACTCCGTGACTTTGGCCGGCGGATTCTGCTCCTCGTCCTGGTTAAACGGAGGAATGCCATCAAGCTCGAACGTTTCGACAGTTGCGCCTTTCGGCGCAAGTTCAGTTGCAGCCCGCAGCGCCGCGCGATTGTATGATCCGCGCCGCAGGCTGCCAGCGATACCGAGAATGCGAATTGGTGTTGTCATTTACGATGCCGCTCGGTTTTCACCAGAACCGAGTCGCCGGCTTCCCTAGACCGACTCGGTCGCCGGGGCGACCTCGCGGCCTCCCGCCGTAAAGTTCGCTCCCTGCGAACCGCTCTCATTTTTCGATCGGCGTCGTCAGTTCCTTCTCGTCCGTATCGACCACGAACACGGCCAGCAGCTTAGCGGGTTCGGTCTTGCTCGCGTTCTCGCTGACGCTGTGCAGGTCACCGGGCATCTCGGAAAAGCTCTGCCCGGTGCGATATGTAACGACCGGTCCATCATTGACCGAACTTCGGATCGCTCCCTCAAGAACGGTCGCGTAGATGAAAGCTGACTTTGGATGCGTGTGGGCCGGCGACGAACCGCCGGGACCATATTCTACGAGCAGACCCTTGATACTTTTTCCAGGCACATTTGGCAGAGCGTGCTCGTAGACGAGCGTGACCTTTGCATTTTTGTCAGCAGCCATCGCTGAGCCCACGCCGAGAGTGGCCACGAGGGGTGCGCAAACAATAAGTGCGTAGATGAAGCGCGGTAGCCCGACTGGTTTTGAAGTTCGGATTCGTTTCATTGTGATGTTCTTTCTGTTAGGTGGTTTGGTTGTTCTTGGGAAAAGGAGTCCTTTTCAGGATGTGCGGCAGATCACGTAACCTACCTACAACGTATAACAAATATCTTCCACTAGACTATTATTAATAGTTAGCGATGAGTGACTACCAACGCGTAACAACTTTATACAGGCTGGCGTCTCGACTGTGCGGAGGCTGTAAGCGGCAGAAGCAGCCATCATGATAACAAGCTGTGAGCGCACTGCTCGGAGCCTACTAGAAAGCTAATCAATTTTTCATAGCGCTGTTGGGGGCTCATAAGCATGCTTTTTCTCTAAAAAAGGCTTTTGACCCCACGCCATCATCGATCTCGATGGCATGAATCTGTTTCTGAAATGAGTTCCAACCACGAATTCGCACGACTAGACTTCGCAATAAACTGCAGCTGCAGGGCTACTTTTCCTCGCACAGTTTTTGGAAAGCAGGATCGGCGCGCAACGGGTCCCAGATCGGATTGAGCCTTAAAAGTGCCGGCGTAATGGACGCTGGACCGTGAAGCCAGCTACTATACGGCGTTTGTAACAACCGGGCGAGAGTTGAGATCGCACGGCTGTTCTCGCCGAAGATCGTCTGAATTAACGCCAAGATTTCTTCGTTGTTAGGTCCGTAAACCCGGTCTCGAGTACTCGGTGAAAGCATGATTGCATGTTCCGCTTCCTTTAGGGCCGAGTCCTTCTCCCCGAGCGTGGCGTAAGCCACTGACAGGAATGACGGAAACCAGGAGTTGTCAGGTTGATTTTTGTAGAGCGGCTCCAGCGTATTGCGCGCCTGTTCAGCATTAGCTTTTGCCCCAGCCGCATCGCCGGCAAGGCGCTGCGTGAAAGCCAATAAGACCTGAAAACCGGCCCTCTCCATCTCAGAAGCAAAGTGGAATTGAGCCTGTCGGGTTTGCAGCAATCGAACGGCCTCGCCGAGATTCCGTTCAAGTGTCAACTGGGTGATCTTACTCCCAAAGGCCGTGCGCGAAGGAGTCTGTGCGTTTACCTTTGCCAACAATCTAGCGGCTTCTTGCAGGTTACCTTCGGCCTGATACATGGCTGCCTTTTCTGCCATCAGATCCGGATCGTCTGGCATAATGTCCAGCGCCCGATCGTAGAGCTTTCGCGCAGCTGGGAATTGTCGAACCATGCCGTAGGTCTCTGCGGCGTCTGTAAGTAACTCCACATTACGTGGGTCCAGGGCGAGGGCTTGTTCGTAGAAGGCAATGCTTTCATCCCAGTGTCCCTCGCGTCGGGTAACTCGGCCTAGGGCTGTTGGTACCTCGCTGCTGCCTGGTAACATTTTACTGACGCGAACGAACGTGGTTTTGGCAGCCCCGTAATCACGCAGCACCCGGTATTGATAATAACCCAAGGCGAGGAGCGTTTCGGACGAGTTCGGCTGGAGTCTTTGTGCATTCTCCAATGCGCTTTTAGCCGCATCGCGCCGAGCAGAAGTTTGGTCGGCGCTTGAGAAGTAAAGGAACGCGTCGGCACGAGAAAGCCGCGCCCAAGCGAGTGCAAAATTCGGGTCAAACTCCACCGCGCGCTCATAAAAGCCGATGGCTTTCGGTAGGAGATCGAGCGAGAGGGAGCTGCGCCCTTCAAAAGCGAGGCCGCGAAGATAGGCATCGTAGGCCTCCGGGTTGTTTGTCGGTTTAACTGCTAACGCCTGCTCCTCGCGACCGGTTAACTTGGCCTGCAACGACTCCGCTATTCGTTTGGCGATCTCGCTCTCGACGCCAAAGATGTCAGTCAACTTCCGATCGTACGTCTCGGCCCAGAGGTGGGAATCGCTTTGCACGTTAATCAACTGCACATTGACCCGCACCTGATCGGCTACTTTTTGGACGCTACCCTCAAGAATGTTCGCGACACCGAGCTGCTTCGCGATCTCGCGGAGATTGGCAGGTTTGCTCTGATATTGCCGCGTGGAAGTGCGCGAGATCACTTTTAGATCCGCAATGTTGGATAAGCGGGTCAGAATCTCGTCCTCAATGCCGTCAGCAAAATAAGCGTTCTCTTTTTCGTCGCTCCGATTTTCAAATGGCAACACGGCAATGCTCTTCTCAGCGATGCGCGCAGGGACTGATGAGACAGCGTCGGCCGGGGCAGGCGAGCTGGGTGCCCGCACACTGGCGGGCAAACTGCGATACCGGACGAAAAATAATACTGCCAAGCCAACGACAATAATCGCGGCGATGGCAGCTCCGAAAATCCGCCAATCGGACTGACCCGTCCCGTGGCGAGCTTTCGAGAGCAGCTGATCCCGGTCGGCTGTTGGATCCGCTTCAGTTGGCCCGTGAATCGATGTTGGCGTTGTCGTAGAATCCAGGGGCACTCTCGAAACCATATCCCCGTTTCGCTTGTTCACTTCGGCCACAAAGCGATAGCCACGACCCGGGACGGTCACGATGTAGCTGTGCGAACCCGGCGTTTCGCCGAAGACCTGCCGCAATTTCCAGATCGCCTGCGCCAGGTTGTTCTCCTCGACAATCGAATCGGGCCAAACCGCCTCCATAATCCGCTCCTTATCCATGACGCTGTCATGGTGCTCGACCATGTAGAGGAGCGTGTCGAACACTCTTGGCGTCAGCGGAACCGGTGTTCCATCCAGTCGCCGCAAGAGCCGTTTCACCGGATCGAGCTGGAAGGCGCCGAATTCGTAGAAGTTAGCCGGGGGAGTCTGCATCGCGGTTTGAGAAGAACTAAGAAAAATTAAGAAAAATTAAGACAGAACCTAAAGACTTTCATAAGGGTGCCCAGCACCTTCCATCATGCGCAAATGCGT
>VBQB01000382.1 GCA_005887855.1 Verrucomicrobiota bacterium
GGATGAGCGCGGCTCGACCGCATGGAATTCGATACTTTCGGCAGTGAGTTCGTCAGCCATGCTGGCTAGTGCGTAGGCACTCTGCATGTCCACAATCGGTGCAGCTGAGAGATCGAGTACTACCAGTTTTGGCGGTGTCGCCTCGACACGAACACGGCTCAGGATCGCCTCGCATACATTGTCTACGTTAAAATAAACGAGGGCCGATTCAGGCCGGAAAATCAGTACGCCCGCGATCAATTCGTTGTCCAGATGCCGTTCGCGATCCGAGAAACGGCGCGTGCCGGGAATTCGCCCGAGAAAAGCAACGTGGGGGCGCGATGAAACGCGCACCAATTGCACAAGTGAAATCAAAGCGCCGAGCATTACACCGCGCAGCAAACCAAAGGTGAGCACGCCGCCGAATGCTGCCATCGCAACCACAAACTCAGAACGATCGTTAAACCAAAGTTCTTTCAACGTTGAAAGATTCAGCAAACCCGCAATCGCCACCAAAACCACGGCGGCGAGCACCGGTTGAGGCAACGCGCTCAATAGATGGGAGAAAAAGAGCACGACCACCAGGATAAAAGCCGCAGCGAGAGCCGTGGAGAGCGGTGTCTTCGCACCGCCTTCTTCATTGACGAGCGACTGCGATGTGCCGCCGCTCACTGGAAAGCCGCCACCGAGTCCAGCGAACAGGTTCGACGCAGCGAGGGCTAGATTTTCCTGGTTAGCATCGAATCGTCCGCCGTGCTTCGCGGCGAACATTCGGCCGATCGCGGCCGTTTCGACCGCGCCGAGAAGAAAGCAAGCCAGGGCTAGTGGAAGCAATTCGTTCAGGTCACGCCAGTAAAGAGCAGGCAGCCTAAGCGGCGGAATCCCCTGCGGTACGGCGCCAATTAATTTCACGCCGCGCGTCTCCAACGAAAGCGTTGATGCAGCAATTATGCCTCCGATGACAACGAAGAGCGCGACCGGTTTGTGTTTGAGAAAAATTTTGCCAACGATAAGCAGTGCGAGCGCAATTCCTCCGACTAACAATGACGTCGTGTTCGTTTCGTTGAGGTGTTTGAAGAAGAAGCCTGTGTTTCCCCAAAAGCTTCCATGTGCGCCATGAAATCCGAAAAGCTTCGGCAATTGTGTGCTGGCTAGAAAAAGCGCCACGCCGCATTTGAACCCGGTCATCACACTTTCTGAGATGAAATGGACCAAGACTCCGGCTTTCGCGAGCCAGGCAATGAAGGCGATGAACGAGACGAGCAACGCTGTGCCGGCCGCGAGCGCGCCAAACCGCATCGCATTGCCGCCCGTCATTTCGCTCAGCGACGTGCCGATGACCAGCGAAATGGCGGATGTGACGGAGACGGCGGTGTAGCGCGAACCGCAAAAGATCCAGAAGACCAGGCTGCCGAACAAACAAGCATAAAGGCCTGTTTCTGGCGGTAGGTTGGCAAGAGACGCGTCGCCCAATGCAGCGGGGAGCAGGTATGCGGCGAGCGTGACACTGGCCAGAACATCGCCGCGCAGCCAACTCAGATTATAACTGCGTAACCAGGTGAGAGCGGGAATCCAGCGAGCGAGGGAAGGGGAATTCATCGCGGCAATTTCATCACAGACGCTCTTGAATGGCGGCTTTAACCGCTGCGATCTAATCTGTCTTTCGCCGCAGCGAGTTCTTTGAATTTGTTCTTGTTAACTTTGGATACACAAATCGAGATCGGCGGCGTTCATAGATGTTTGAAAGTGGAGATTCGTGAGATGAGTAAGGGAAAGAGTGCAACCAGTAAGAGAATGCTGCTGACGAGCTGGCCGAGCACTACAAGTTGACCATAACCTAGCACAAACATGCGTGTCTTTAGCAACGGATCGCTCGGCGCGATGCCGGTTTGAGTTATCAGATAAGGTCCGCGTTCGCCCTGGGATGCGAGATTCAAAATCTGCGCGTCCTTGTAGTCATTGGTGATTGTGCGCATCCCTTGATTCAGCAGGCTACGTCCTTAAAAGTTTGTCTTTCGCCGTTGCGAATTCCTTCAATTTGTCTTTGCCCACTTCGGGATATTCCATCGACATCCTTCAGACTAAAATCCTTACGTTTGCTAATCCGGAATGGCTTTCCCAAACGACACGCTACTTTGATGATTTTTGTTTTCATATGCTTCGGGAAAAGGCGTTCATAGATGTTTAAAAGTGGAGATTCGTGAGATGAGTAAGGGAAAGAGTGCAACCAGTAAGAGAATGCTGCTGACGAGCTGGCCGAGCACTACAAGTTGACCATAACCGGGTTTTGGCGAGTAGTCGGTCAGGGCTAATGTAAAGGAGCTGATGTAAAGGGCATCCAGCGGCGTTTTGACGGATGAAAAGACTTCCGTTCCAACGTACAGCCCGGCAAAGCCAGAAACAACGGCCAGAAAAAGCAGCGTAACAACTAAAAGGCCAGCCGTCCTCCTTCTAGGAAAAAAGCCCGTCATCCATGAGTGCTTGTCCAAGAAGCGTTCGTCATCCGATAAAAATGCCGCAAGTAGCAACACAATGGAAAGATATAAGTCCGAAATCGCTATCACGATCCAGGCAAGAAACCGACAACCCAGAAAGACGGATGCCACGCCAATTGCTGAAACCAAAGCGAAGATAACAATGAGGACAATATCCCTTCTTGTTTCTTTGCTCACAACAGAGCGCCGCTTTCTTTATGACACTTTCAGCCTTCGTATTTAAACGAGAGTTGCAAGCGCGTACGATATTCGATCACTTTGTCGTTCTCGATCTTCACATCCATCTTCACCACCTCGGCGATGCGCAGATCACGTAACGTACCAGAGGCAGTCTCGACTGCGTTCTTCGCCGCATCTTCCCAGGATTGCGCACTCGTGCCGATTACTTCCGTTACCCTATAGACTGAGTCCGTGGATTTACCTTGTTTAGCCATAATGCTTCCTTTCTATCGGTTTGTTACAATTTGTGTGTTGTTCGTGAAAAATAGGGAACAGGCGGAAATTTGAACGATCATTTGAGTTATCTGAAGACTGTTCATCTGATTCTCATTTGTCAATTGCCGACAGTCTGTCTACTTCACGCTAGGTGAGCTTTCCGCTGTTGGTGCCTGCGCGGCCTGAAAGGACTGCCATGCATTCCAAGCGCGCTCCCACTTTTGTTTCTCGGCCCAACATTGCGCTTCCAAGAAATGAAAATAGGCCGGTGAGTTCCGCCGTTCGCTAAAATGACGGGCGGTAAGGAGCGCATCATCAATGCGACCGTTTTGCATCTGCGCGCGATAGAGTTCGTAACCAATGGCATAGTTATCGGGCGCGGCTTGGAAGCGCTTTTCCGAATCCTGAAGAGAGAAATTTGTGGCGACTCGCGGCAGCGCGACCGGTTCACCGTATCGTTGGGTCAACTCGTAGCCGGCGCGAAAATCATTCTTGCTGGCTTTGTATTTCGCCACGCCAAGCCAGGCATAACGAAGCCAGTCCGGATGCTGCTCAACAGCTCGGGAAATCTCCTCGGGGTCGCCGCGTTCGGACCAAAACGCGAAGAGTGCGAGTTTTTCGGTTTCACTGAACGAACGTAAGTTCGGATCATTTCTCAACAGTTGCGCGAGCGCGCGATTGAAACGAGCTCCGGAAATGCGGCTGAGATAGGGCAGCGCTAAATCGTGTTCGTTAAGTC
>VBQB01000383.1 GCA_005887855.1 Verrucomicrobiota bacterium
CGGCGCACGTCTTCGCGCTCGATGTCGCGCGGGCGCTGCCCCAGGGTGATGCCACCGCGGCTGTTTACGCCGCGCACGTGGTTTCCGGCCACGCCGATGAGCGCTTCTTCCACGGGCACGTTGGCCACGCCTTCGGCCTCTTCAACGGCGCGCCGGATCGAACTCACCGTGGAATCCAGATTCACAATCAGTCCCTTGCGCAGACCTTTGGATTCGGCCGCGCCGAGCGCCAGAAACTTTACGAACTCACCATCGATTTCCGCGATCAGGACAGAGGTTTTAGTGCTGCCAATATCAAGCCCAACCAGGTATTTGTCTTTCTTCGCCAAGCCGCCGCTCCTGCGATGAATCTATTTTATTTTCGCGGCCACCGTGCCCGCACTGGTGTCGGGATTCACGACCACTTGCCGCGTGTACTGCAAATCGATGGACTGCACGCGCCCGGTATGGGCCTGCCACTGCGAAAAATTGTCCACGAGCATCTTGTACTTGCCGGAGAAATCGCTCGAGCCGAAATGAACCGTCACTGCCTGAGCATCGGTTGCGCTCGCAAGGCCGGTCATGACCACGCGCAAATCCTTGAGAATAGACAGGTCCACTTCGCTGACGTTTTGGGATGATCCCCCGCGGACCAATTCGATATCCTTCATGAATTCCTGATACAACTGCATACGCTTCTCGCGCTGATCGCGCTGCACGTCTTCGGAGACTCCGCTTACGATCGGAAATTGCAAATCCGCATCGCGAGGCCGGTCGAGAATCACCCCGTGAGCGTCAATCAGCGCCAGCTCATTTGCATTGCGGGCAAAGGCGATGGGCGTCCGCTCTGAGAGCTCGATGCGAATCCGGTTGGGAAGAATGCGCTGCACGCTCGCAGATTCCACCCAAGGGATTTGCTCAAGCTGGCTCCGGCGGGTATCGAGCGGAATTTGCAAAACACTGTGGTTGCGGTCCTGTGCGAATTGCTTCAGTATGGCCTCGCGCGCGACCACGTGATTGCCAGTCAGTTCGATCTGCTCAGGCTTCAGCAACAGCATCGACGGCGAATAAAGAAGGAATCGAGTCCCGTAAAACGCCGCGACCGTAACGACAGCACCCGTGGCTGCGAAAACCAGGATCCGGCGGTAGAAGGTCCCGCCGCGCCCGCTCAGCTTCTTGCGGCGGATTTCGACGGGCTTCTGCCGGCGAAGGTAGCGCGGTTCATCGTCGGAAATCAGCTCCGGCCGGTAACGCTCGCTGGCGTCAGCGGCAGCGGTGGCGTTCCTTTGCATGGGCTTCAGGCGTTCCAAACGACCACCTCATTCTCCAATGCCACGCCGTAAGCTTGCTGGACGCGCTCACGCACATCGGCGATCAGCGCCAACATATCTTTGGCGGAGGCGTGACCCGCATTCACAAAAAAGTTGGCATGACGGTCGCTGACTCGCACATCGCCGACGGAGAGACCTTTGAGCCCCAGCTCATCAATCATGCGGCCCGCGGAGGCCCCAGGAGGGTTTTTGAAGATGCAACCGGCACTTTTTTGCCCAAGCGGCTGACTGGAGCGCCGTTTTTCGTTGCAGATACGAATGCCTTTTAGAATTTCGTTGTACGTTTTGGAGGGTAGTTCCAATATCACTGCGAGCATCATATCATCAGGCGCAAAAGAAGTGTGGCGATATTCGAAGGAAATTTGATGCCCCCGCAGGGTTTCGATTTGCCGGGTGGCGGCCCGGTAGAGCTTCACTTCGCGGACGCCATACCCCCCAGGTCACGCTTGGCGCAGAAGGTGACGGTGCGGCCAAGGTCCGCGGCGGCATCCACATGAGCGAAATTGCCTTCCAGAACGACGTCAGACTCGGGCGGCACGAGTTGCAAGACAACCCAGAGCAGCTCGCCGTCTCCCACCAGCAAGTTCGAACCCCCGCCGAGAAATTTGTTGGGAATGTGGTTTGCGTCCAATAGCTGGAGCAAATCCGGAATAGTTTCATGCTTTGTGATGCGGAGCAGGTCCGTTGTGCCGCCGATGCCCAGAGAAGTCAGTTCCGACAGCTTTGCTCCCTGGCGCAGTTCGACACGAAGCTCCGTCAAACGTCCAATCAAGTTGGGATCGCTAATGCGCATGTTGCGCCGGATGCTCCGCTCCTAGAAGAGTGGTTAATTCGTTGCTTGCGCGGCTGACGCTGCCCGCGCCAATGGTCAAAATCGCGTCGCCCGGGCGCGCTTGCTTGAGCAAAAGCTCAATGCCCTCCTGAAGCGAACGGGAGTAGTGAACATTTTTATGTCCGGCGCCACGAATGGCATTGGCAAGCGCTTCGCTGGTCACACCTGGTTTGGGCGCCTCGCTTGCGGCGTAAATATCGGTTAAGACGAGAACATCGGCTTGGTTGAACGCGCGGCAGAATTCATCCCAAAGGTGCTGCGTCCGCGTATAGCGATGCGGCTGGAAAAGGACCAGCAGCCGGTTGAACTTGCAGCCGCGGGCGGCGTCAAGCGTCGCGCGGATTTCGGCCGGGTGATGGCCGTAGTCGTCGATGACGGTAATGTCGTTCACCACGCCCTTAATGTCGAAGCGGCGGCCAACACCGGCGAATTTTGCGAGGCCCTCGCGAATCAGGTCGGCGGCGACATTGAGATACAAGGCCACGGCCGCGGAAGCGGCAGCATTGCGTACGTTGTGCATCCCCGGAGGATGCGACAAGCGAAAGAGGCCAAGATCATCGCCTTTATAGGTCAACCGGAATTCGCTCTCCAAACCATCCAGCTTTATTTCACTGATCACCAGATCGGCCTGGCTCGACGTTCCGTAAGTAATGATGGGACGCTTCACGCTGGGAATGACGGCTTGCACGTTGGGTTCGTCCACACACAGAATCGCCGCGCCATAAAACGGCACACGATTCACAAACTGGATGAAAGCATCCTGGATATCCTCGAGCGAGCTGTACTGATCGAGATGTTCGCGGTCGATGGTGGTCACCACTGCGACGACAGGCGCGAGCATGAGGAAGCTGCGGTCACTCTCGTCCGCCTCCACGACAAAGTATTCGCCTTTGCCCAAACGCGCGGTAGTGCCCGCTTGATTGACTCGCCCACCGATCACGAACGTGGGGTCGAGGTGGGCCGCGGCAAGCACCGAGGCAACCATGGAAGTCGTGGTGGTCTTGCCATGCGCGCCGGCAACGGCAATGCCGTATTTCAGGCGCATCAATTCCGCGAGCATCTCGGCGCGCGGGATCACCGGAGTTTTCATGTTGTGGGCTTCGATGACTTCAGGATTGTCTGGTTTCACGGCGGAGGAAGTCACGACGACGTGCGCGCCATCGGCGTTCGAGGCTTGGTGGCCCTCGTAAATAGTCGCGCCCAATTTCTGCAGCCGTTCGGTGATGTTCGACAGTTTTACGTCCGACCCGGAAACGGAGTAGCCCAGCGTAAGAAGAACCTCGGCGATGCCGCTCATGCCGATGCCGCCGATGCCCACCAAATGAATGCGTTGAAAATTGCGAAACGAGACCATCATGGATTTGCCCTCGCTGCTTTGCCTTGCACGTTTGCGGCCTCTTCAATCAAGTTGACGATTTCTCGCGTGGCTTGAGGGCGGGCCAATGCGCGCGCGTTCGAAGAAAGCTTTTCGATTTCCTGGGGCTGCTCGAGAAGCGAGAAAATTTCGGCGGTCAGTTTTTCTGGCGTCAACTCGGGCTCGGTAATCAGCCGCCCCGCGCTAGCCCGCGCCATTTCCTGCGCGTTGCGCAATTGATGGCTGTCCGTCGCTCTTCCAAAGGGAATGAAAATGGCGGCGCGGCCCGCGGCCGCGACTTCCGCGGCGGTAATCGCTCCAGCGCGGCAAACGATGACGTCGGCCCAGCCGAAGCGCTCAGGCATGTTCGTCAGAAAGGGCACCACCTCCGCCAGGATTTCGCGCCGCGCATAAGCGGTACGCACCGCGTCATGGTCGCGCTCGCCGGTTTGATGCACGATGCGCAGCTCGTTTTTTCGCGTGGCCAGGCGGTCCATGGAATCCACAAACACA
>VBQB01000011.1 GCA_005887855.1 Verrucomicrobiota bacterium
CGAAATCAAACACTACGATTTGCACGAAAAACGCGAGCTGATCGCGAGAGACTGGCTGCCTGGCGGTCACGCTGTCATCGGGATCACAGCTGGTGCGTCCTGTCCGAATAACTTGATCGAAGAAACTTTGATCCGCCTTTTTGAGCTGCGAGGGATCTCCCGCTACGAGCTCGACGCGGCCGCTTGATTTTGGGGAGCGCAGGCTGCCAGCCTGCAGCGTTCGGCAGTTTACCGAATGCATTCCGTCTGCGAATCCGGCGGTCACAGACCGCCGCTACAGTCAGGAGATGCGAAATAACTTTAGGTATGCGCGCAATTTGGAAAGGCAGCATCAGTTTCGGCCTAGTTAACATCCCGATTGCTCTTTATCCGGCTACGCGGCGGGAAGAGCTCAAGTTTCGTTTGCTTCGCGCCAAGGACCTGAGCCCCGTCAGCTACAAGCGGGTTGCGGAAGCTGACGGCAAAGAAGTTCCGTGGGACGAAATCGTTAAGGGTTATGAATACGAGAAGGGCAAATATGTTGTGTTGAAAGATGAGGATTTTCAGCGGGTCGATCTGGAAGCAACGCAGACGGTCGACATTCAGGATTTCGTGGATGAAGAAGAGATCGATCCCATGTTCTTCTACAAACCCTATTATTTGGAGCCCCAAAAGGGTGGCGACAAAGCGTACGTGCTTTTACGCGATGCGCTCGAGGACAGCAAAAAGGTCGGGATCGCGAAAGTCGTAATCAAAACCCGCCAGTATCTGGCCGGCGTGAAAGCGGAGGATGGCGTCCTCGTGCTCGAACTCATGCATTTCGCCGAAGAACTGGCCGAGGCCGACAAGCTCCATGTCCCCAAAAAAATCGAGCCAGGGAAACGCGAAATGAATATGGCCAAATCGCTCATCGACAGCATGAGCGCGAAATGGAATCCGGAAAAATATTGCGACGACTATCGCGAGGCGCTCATGGAAGTAATCGAAGAAAAGGTGGAAGCCGGTGGGAAAGAGATCGAAGAAAAACCGAAGCCCAGGAAACAACCAACCAAAGTGATCGACCTTGTTTCAGTCTTGCAACAGAGCCTGGAGAAGACTGGCGGCGCTAAAAAGAAAACGGCAAGGAAACATCGCGCGAAACACGCGCACGACGCAAAGAAAGCAGCGTGACGTAGCGTAAGCGTCTCGCTTGCGCTTCTTGCCTCACAAATGACGCAACCCTGGGCTTGCGTTTTGATTAGGTCGCAAGCGGGACGCTTACGCTACTCTGGGCGTGTGTGAATTTCTTGACAGACAAGATCGACATCATCAACCTCGCCGGATGAACTTTCTGAGTCGATTTACGGATCCAGTTTACTGCGTCATGCGGCTAATCGTGGGGCTGGTTTACGCTTGTCATGGCGGCCAAAAGCTTCTTGGTTTTCCCGGTGGTGGACACGGCGGCGCACAAGGCCTGATGCTCGTGGGCGGAATTGTTGAACTCGTCGGCGGTTTCTTGATCGCATTTGGTTTGTTTACACGTCTAGCTGCGTTCGTTTCCAGCGGTGAAATGGCTGTTGCCTATTTTATGGTACACGCCGCGGGCAAGGCGCTGGCCCATGCCGCGGCTCCTATCGAACAATTCTTCCCAATTCTGAACAAAGGAGAACTGGCCGTGGTCTTGTGCTGGATATTTTTGTTCATGGTTTTCTACGGCCCGGGACGTTGGAGCATCGATGCAATGTTGTTTCGCAGAAATGCGCCTGCAACGACTCCATCGACCGCTTAAGATCGACTCATCGACTTCGGCAATGAACTTTCTGAATCGATTTACGGATCCGGTCTATTGTCTGATGCGCTTGATCTTTGGCTTGAATTTTGCCAGTCACGGCGGCCAGTTGGTGTTGGGCTTGTTTGGCGGGATGCCTGGTTCCGATAAACCGCTCCTTCAGCTTTGTGGCTGGATTTGCCTTGTCGGCGGATTTCTGATTGCGTTTGGTCTGCTTACGCGTCTAGCCGCTTTTATATCGAGCGGCACCATGGCAGTGGCATACTTCATGGCCCACGCGCCGCATAGCTTTTTCCCCATCGCCAATCAAGGAGAGCGCGCAGTATTTTACTCTTGGGTCTTCCTCTTTATTTTCTTTTACGGCCCAGGACGTTGGAGTATCGACGCCACGTTCTGTAGGAAATCAGGATCGCCAGCGCCGACCGCTTGAATACGATAAAGACAGTTGTCATTTCGAGCGAAGTCGAGAAATCTCTTACTGTGATGAAACGCATTCTCTTCGCGCTGGCGCTCATTCTCGTTTCGCAATCACTTCTCGCCGAGGTGATGAAAGATTTCGGCAAGGATCGTTTGAACAGCTCGCCGCGTCACGGCGAATGGGTCGATATCAAGTCCGGCGACCGCACAATCAGAGCATTCGCCGTCTATCCAGAGCGCAAAGATAAAGCGCCGGTTGTCCTCGTCATTCACGAGATCTTTGGGCTGACGGATTGGGCGCGGAGCTTGTGTGACGAGTTGGCCGAGGCTGGTGTTATCGCGATCGCGCCTGACTTGCTCAGCGGACAAAAACTCGAAGATGTCGATGCCGCGCGCAAAGCGACCTACGCGCTACCGAAAGAGCAAGTGCAAGCCGACCTTGATGCCACTACAAATTACGCACTTACAAAAATTCCGGCCGCCAATGGGACGCTGGCGGTTTGCGGTTTTTGCTGGGGCGGGGGATGGGCCTTCGATTACGCGAGCATGAATCCGAAATTGAAAGCCGCGTATTCGTTTTATGGAATTGCCCTCGATGACCCGGCGAAAATCGCAAAGATCCCATGCCCGGTTTACGGTTTTTACGCCGAAAACGACGCGCGCGTGGACGCGACCATTCCAAAAGCGGACGAGCTAATGAAAGCTGCCGGCAAGAAATACGAGCCGGTGATTTACAAAGGCGCGGGCCACGGCTTTATGCGTTCGGGCGAGCCAAACAATCCCCAAGTCCGCGAAGGAGATCGCAAGGCGCGCGACGAGGCGTGGGCGCGGTGGAAGGCGTTGCTCGCTGATCTCTCTCGAAGTGAATAGTAACTTGTGACTAGTGAATCGTTATGGGCCAGCCGCGGATTCACGTCACTGATCACCATGAACAATCATTTGGCGCCTTCTAGTTCATCGGCGAGCGCGCTTGCATCATAAACTTTGCGCAAAGCTTCGATGATCGCGGCGGAATCGACCGAGACGGCGCGCGCTTGTTTGTCGGTGAAAATGCAGTCGAGGACGAGCGATTGAATGTTGCCGTCGAAAATGATTCCCACGAATTCGCCGGCCTTGTTCACGACCGGACTGCCGCTGTTACCGCCGATAATGTCAGCATCGGAGACAAAATTGAAATGCGTCGATAGATTCAAGTTGGTCTTTTTGTCAATCCAACGCTGTGGCAGATCGAACGGCGGTCGGTTGTCGTGCTCGGATGAACGCTGATATAAACCGGCAAAGTCAGTGAACGCGGGAATCTGTTTTCCGTCTTCTTCATAGCCGCGCACCTTTCCATAGGAAAGCCGGAGTGTGAAAGTTGCATCGGGATAACTGCTCGTCCCTTCAACGGCGAAACGCGGCTTCGCAATTTCCGAGTACGCTTGCTTTTTGGTTTCTTCCTGCGCGTCGTTAATCTTTCGCGCTTCACGCGCAGGCGCGTCGATCATGCCTGCGAGATCGAGCATGGGATCGTGCGCCGCTTGCACCGCAGCCGCGCCTTTCGCATAAAGGTCTTTTCGAACCGCAACATCCTTCAATTTCGTGCCGGAGACTAGTTCCATAGCGCGCGCGTGCGGTGATTTTCCGGCGAGCACTTTCTGCACGAGTGGATCGGTCGCCCCAAATTGCGAGGCGAAATCGGTCAACGAATCAGTCAGGCGCAATATTTCGTAATCGTCGTAAATCGGCTCGGTGGAAAAAAGTTCGAGCTCGAGCGATTCACGAGCGCTGTCGCGAAATTCTGGGATCCGCTCGCCGTTGGGCTTGGCGCGTTCGTCCACTGCGCGAATGAGCAAGCGCGCGTATTTGAAAAGATTGCCGACCAATGCGCGCGGCTCCCGATAACTCGTCGTTTTTGGGCGCTCCATTTCGAGATAATTGTAGAGGGAGGCGTTCCTTGCGATGTCCGCTTGCGCCTTTTTGATTCGAGCGTACGCAGCACCGGTCGATCTTAGCTTAGGATCGCGCGCAATCGCGTCACGTAATTTTTGTTCGCGACCTTGCAGCTGAGACCAGACCTCCGGATCGAGCAGGCCGGCAAGATACCCATCATAGCGTTTCCGATTGTTTTGATCGCCGAAGAGGTCGTCGCGCGCTTTTCTTGCATTCTCGAATGAGCGCTCACCGTAAGCTATTTCCAGCACTTCGCGCCGGTTAAACATGCGCAAGAGATAAGGTAGAAAACGATCACGCATGTCGGCCAGTTCATCCAAGCTAAGTTGCCGATCCGTTTTCCCCGGGCTGCCGCTCACGAACGTCAGCTCGCCGTCACTCGGCCCGCGCGAATTCCATTTCAAGAAATTATTGATCTTCGCTGGCTGCCCGTTTTCGTAAACACGAAAGATGCAGATATCGAGATCGAAGCGCGGGTACTCGAAATTATCCGGGTCGCCGCCGTAAAAGGCCATCTGCTGTTCCGGCGCGAAAGCGATCCGCACATCATCGTAGCGTTTGTAACGATAAAGATGATAAGCGCCGCCTTGATAAAGCGTGATTACATCGGAACGCAGTCCAGTCTTCTCTTTGCTTTCTTTTTCGATGGCCGCTATCGCATTGCCGCGTGCCGCCGATGCTTGATCGGCATTCATGCCAGGCTTGACCGCGCCATTTACTCGCGCCGTAACATCTTCGGTCGAGACCAGGACGTTGAGCTCGAGATCGGCACACTTGATCTCCTCGGCGTTGGTCTTCGCGTAAAAGCCATTTTTCAAATAATTGTGCTGCTCGCTCGAGGCTTTTTGTAGCGCATCCGCGCCGACGTGATGATTAGTGATGCAGAGCCCGGTCGCGGAAACGAATGAGCCGCTGCCGCCCGAGTTGAAACGGACACTCGCTTTTTGCAGATGCTCCAGCCACTGCGGCGTGGGCTCGAACTGATATTTTTCCTTTAGCTGTTTGAGCGGTGGCGCACTGAAGAGCCACATGCCTTCATCGGCTCTGGCCACTGTGGCGAGGCCGATTGCACAGACGATCGTGAAGACGAGTTTTCGCGCGTTCGAAAAAGCGATAGGCATCGGCCAGCATAAAGTGCTGACCAGCCCGCGACAACTGATCCGCGATCCGTTATAGAGTGTGGCAATGTTTCAAACGAAGCGGCGAAGGATCGAGCGACTCGATTTCATTCTGGCGGGTGCGCAAAAGTCGGGGACAACGGCGCTGCACTATTTTCTCGAGAAACATCCAAACATCACGATGGGCGACCAGCAGGAAATCCATTTCTTCGATAACGAAGCGATGTTTGCCGGCGCGGTCGATTATGAACAACTACACAAGCATTACCCGGCGCTTGCGCCGTCAACTATTGCCGGTGACTGCACGCCAAGTTACGTCTACTACGAGCCAGCGGCGGAACGGATTTGGCAATACAATCCGAAAATCAAATTGCTCGTTCTTTTGCGCAATCCCGTTGAGCGCGCCTTTGCGCATTGGAACATGCAAAGATTCAAGGGACGCGAGCCGTTGGATTTCTTCGATGCCGTGAGGGAAGAAGAAACGCGCATCGCCGGCGCGCCGCCGGCCGAAACGCGCCGTTTTGCTTACGTCGATCGGGGATTTTATGCCCGGCAACTCGAGCGTCTCTTCAAATTCTTCCCGCGCGACCAAGTGAAGGTCGTTAAGTTCGAAGAGTTCACGGGCAAACAGCGGGAAACGCTTGTTTCCATCTTTTCGTTTCTCGGTCTCGAGCCGCTGCGTTCGGTGCGCAGCAAAGACAGAAATGTTGTGCCATACGAACGCATGATGAATTGGGAGGAGAGAATTTTCCTCTACAATCTTTTCGCGGATGACATCGCCAAGGTCGAACAAATGCTTGGTTGGGATTGCTCTGATTGGAAACTGTAGGACGCTGCCAGCGTTCAATAGGAAGCCAACGGCTTCCCCTACAGAATGTCGATCTTGTCCGCCGACGTGCTACTTCTCGATTTCTTTGAATCGTGGACGTCGAGTCGGGTCCGCAGCGAGCAGTGCTTTCGACCGAAAGATGCGCGCGCCTTGCGATAGGAAAGAGTCGCGCAGTTCGTTTGTAAAAAATGAGGCGCCGTTAGGGCGCAGATTAAAATCCAGCAGGAGACGACCGTTCGGTTTGAGAAACCGTGTCCGGATATCGTTGATGAAAAAATTCCACTCGGCGGGAGTCCATTCGTTCCACTCTCCGTTTTCCGCGCGCGTTATTCGGTGAAAACAAACGCGATGCGCCGTGACGAGATCGAATTTGTCTCCGAGATCGGGCAGTGGAACTCGGGGGTGAATACGCGAGATAACCCGATGCACGTTCAACAACTCAGTTGTGCCGCGAAAGAGCGGTTCTTCATCGGTATCGAGGCCGACTGCCTCGTGACCGAAGAAACGACAGACGTAGAGGAAATATCCCGCGCCGCATCCAAGATCGAGAATCCGGAGAGGCGGGGTCCGATCCAGCCAAAGATCCTGGGCGCGCTCGACGTTGATGCCGATCCAGTAGGCGGCGTCTTCATACGCGTTGATCTTTCGCGCATTGGGCCGGTATGGATAACATTCGCGTAGCCTGGCAAATTCTGCCCGGTCAAGCGTCGCCAGAATTCGCCGGGCGCTAACGGGATGCCTCCAACGGCAGAGATGCTCCCAAAAGCTTTCCGCCGCGTCGAAGGAAAAGAGCTTTTGGAACTTGCGCGAAAGGTGCACGCAGAAACGATGCAGCTAACTGGGCTACAGACAAGCTGGGCTTCAGTTTAGGGGCTGATATCAATGCGGATCAGACCAGTGGAACCTTCGTGAGTCGTGAAACCCCTTGCCCAGCCGTCGCCCGGATAAAAGTGTTGTTCGTAACGCCAAAGCATTTCCAGGTTCGCGCCGGAACGCTTCTTCCAAAGTAGCCGGTAATAAAGGTGCCGTTTCCACGACGGCGAATGTCCGGTCATAAAATTGAAATCGAATGGGGTGGGCCAACTGAGAGCGCTTCGCTGGATTGCGATGAAAGCATCGTCGCCTGCGGACGGTGTGGCCGCTAAAGTCTCCCCAGCATTCTCCGGTGAGGTGCGCAACGGGCCGAAAGGAAAAACCTTGCCTCCGGCTGCCAAAGCAAACTGATCATCTTTTGTCGAGCCGATGCTAGGGGAAAGGTCAGCCGGAATTCGGTTATTCAGACTCATCCCGAGATCGTTGATGCGAAGGACGCCGCCGGTCCCGCTTCCTTCGTACGCAAGCGAGTTGACCTTCTCGGAACTCATCTCAATCGTCCCGAAGCGATCGAGGAACAATGAAATCTGACGCCCGCGGAAGATCCATAGTGCCGACAGCACGATGACGAATACGGCGACAATCGCAAACGTGATCAGAATTCTACGCACAAATCAAAGATGCCGCAGTCACCAGACGGCGGCCACAACAGAAATGGGTTATGCTTTCTTCTGTTGAATGTAATCGTTCACTTGTTCTTCGAGAATTTCGAGCGGTAGCGCGCCATTTTTTAGAACGACGTCATGGAACTCACGGTGATCAAACTTTTTGCCTAGTTCCTTCTCTGCTCTCGCGCGCAATTCCAGAATCTTTAGCATTCCAACTTTGTAAGCGCATGCCTGGCCCGGCATGACGATGTATCGCTCGATTTCCGATCTCACTTCCTTATCGCCCATACCAGTCTTATCGCGCATGTACGTGATGGCCTGCTCGCGCGTCCAACGTTTCGCATGAATGCCAGTGTCGACGACCAATCGCACCGCCCGGAAAAGTTCATCGCGCAGGCGGCCTAGGTCGCCAAACGGGTCGTGGTCATACCAGCCGACATGCTTCGCCAGCCATTCGCAGTAAAGCGCCCAGCCTTCGGCGTAGGCGGTAAACGGAATGATCTTTCGAAATTGCGGGAGGCCTTTGAGTTCCTGTGCCGTGGAAATTTGCCAATGATGCCCCGGCACGCCTTCGTGATACGCCAGAGTCGGCATACTCCACTTAGGCACCTCGTTCATGTCGCGCAGGTTCGCGAAAAAAATTCCGGGCCGCGTGCCATCCATCGCAGCAATCTCGTAATAGGCGCCCGGCGCGGTTGCTTCCTTAAACTCCGGTACGCGTCGCACTTCGATCTTCGCGTGCGGATTGGTCAGAAATAATTGCTTCGACGATCGCTCCATCGCCTCGTTGATCAGTTGTGTGTACCCGGCCAGCGCATCAGCGCGACCTTTGTCGTCGTTGGGAAAAAGAAAACGTGAATCTTTTCCGAGTTTGTCCATCGAAGCCCCTATCGGCTGGCCCGCGAATCCGGTTGCATCGAGAAGCGCGCGCATCTCGCCTTCGATCCGTGCTACTTCATGCAGACCTAGCTCGTGCACTTCCTCCGGCTTGAGCGTGGTCGTTGTGTTCTCGCGGAGGAGATAGGCGTAATAAGCGTCGCCAGCGGGCAATTTCCAAACGCCGTCATCAGTCGTCGTTTTAGGCAAGATTTCCCGGAAATAATCGATCAACTTTTGATAGGCCGGGTAGATCTTTCCCGTCACAGCCGTTTCCACACGTCCTTGAAAATCGGCGCGCTCCTGCTCGGTCAACTTGTCGATCTTCGCTGCGCGGGTCTTGAATGACGTCGCGAGAATATTTTCCGAAGCAGGCTTGCCGATAAAATCGGTCATTTCCTTGAGCACTTCCTCGACAACGAAACGTGGCGGCAGGATTTGCTTTTCCTCGCGCACTTTGAGGTTCTCGAGCAGCTGGTCGAATTTTTTCGGCAAAGCATCCAGGCGCATCAGGTAATACTCGCAATCTTTGCGGCTCAGCAGCCGATGCGTGTTTGCCATGAAAGAAGGGAATTGGTTCTGGACCCCGAAGAGTTGGTTCACCGGATAATTGTGCCATTGCCATTTTTCACCCTCGACTTGACGCTCGACGAACCATTCGAGCACATGGGTGGAAAGACGCTGCGAAGGCGATTGCCTATTCAGCGGATACTGGCGCAATTGCGTCAGATCGCGCCGCCACCTGTCGAATTCATGCTGTTGATGCGCCGGCGATTCGTCATCTAGTTTCCCATTGTGATTAGTAACACCGAACTGCTCGACCAACCCAAGCATGGAGAGTAACTCCGGGTGATCGAACAAAACTTCGGCGAAGACCTTGTCGTAGAATAAATTCAGACTCCACGGACGAAACCAAATCAGATTGATAAGGAAGACGGCGATCACGATCGCGAGAACCGCGATAATCGCGCCAAGCCATTTCAACACACGCTTGAACATGTATCCACATGAGCCGGTAAACTGCAGGCCGGTCAATCAAAACTTTGCGCGAGTAATTTTCGAATAGAGCCAGCACTCGCGCCGCGCTGAATCCTGGCTATAACCCAATGTAATGAGTGACTCGGCAGAGCATGTCGATAAACCAGAGCCGCGTTGGCAGGCGCTCCTTGCGTTTCTAGCGGTGGGCGCAATTTATCTCGCGCTGCCACGCAATCTCATTATCGGCCCGATCTGGTTCTTGCCGACTTTGATTGTCGTTTTGCTCGTGCCAACGGTGGTGAGCCATCGCGTCGGAAAACGCTCCCTCAATCGCGCGCTCGGCATCATTATCGCGCTCAGGCGGGCTACTCTGGCTGACGAATGTGATCGTCTTCGCGCTCTGGTATTGGCGGCTCGACGGCGGCGGGCCCACCTTGCGCCACGAGCAAAAAAAATTCGGAAGCACCAGCTTTCTCTTCCCGCAGATGCAGATCCCGCATGACGAGCGTGGCCAATTTGCATGTGTGCGCTGGCGGCCGCGGTTCATCGATTATTTGTTCGTCGCCTTCACGCAGAGTTCTACATTTGGCCCGACCGACGCGCCGCTGCTGGCGCGCTGGGCGAAGGTTCTCGCGATGATTCAGATCTTTATCTCGCTCAGTATCGTCGTGCTGCTGATCTCGCGCGCAATTGGCGTCCTGTAACTGGTCCGCCAAGGGCGCTATCTGCCGATAAGAATCAAAATGCCGGCCGCGAGCGCCAACACTCCCGTCACTAGCATAGGGATGGCGATGTGAACGAGCGCCGTGATTCCGACGAGAATGAGATAGATCGCAAGTAAGAGCATTCCCAGGTTTTTGGTGATAATCATGAGTCTTTCCTGAGGCAAACCCGTTGCCTTTGCACGCTTAAAAAAGCCCAAGCAGAGGGCGATTTCATCAACGATTCCGTCCATAGGCCGGAAGGCTTTAAGCGAATTGCAGCACTCATCTGCCCAAGCAATCTGGCCTTGTGGTGTGGTCACCGCTGCAGACTTGTTGGAAATGTTTAGGGTTGCCGCTGCGGGAAGCCCTGCGTAAAGGATGAAACCATGCATTCCTTTTACCGGAATCGTTCCCTCGATAAAAGCCGAAATAGACGAAACAAAGTTTCGTCGAATTGTAGTTAGGTCGATGTCCATTCCAGCACAGGAGCTCCCCCAAACGCACTCGGAGGTCGTTGCGATGGCGCTCCTATCGGAGCTTCAACCAGCGGTCGCCGTGGCCTTGGATTCCCTCGGCGGCAAGATGACAAAAGGTGTCGAGGATCTTTACTACCTTTACGCATCGCGCCACATCAACACCGCTGTTGATGCTTTCATTCTTTTGCGTCGTGAGCACCGCATCGATGGTGCGCGCCTATTAGTTCGCCCCGCACTCGAGACTATGCTACGCCTCCAAGCGGTTCGCGTTAAAACATACCTGCTTTATCGAGTGCTTCTTCGCGAAGCCCTTGAAGCCGACAAATGGTTCGGCGGCGTAGCAAGACGTCACGGCGTCGCCTACACACGCGTTTGCGACCGCGACGAGTGGCAAGCCTTTAAAGATCGCTGTGTTGCCCAGTTTGGCGCCGACAAGTTGGAGGATGTTCCACTTGATTCTTATGGCGCCGCCGCCGCGATTGGACTTGAAGCGTACTACGACAGCCATTACCGCGGTTATTGCCAATACACGCACGGGGCGCTCGAAGCTGTTAGCGGTAGCTTGGACGAATTAACTGATCCCGAAGATACTCGTGTGATGCTGCATAGTGCTATGATCGCGCTAGAGGCGCTGGTTGATATGGGCGCGGAGTGTCCGGGGATAGCATCCTTTCGTGAGCGCTTTGGCGAAGTGATCACTCAGAAACCAGACAAGTTATTTAGACGGAAGCCGACAAATGAGATTCCATTCTCGGGAGCCCCGCCCGCTGATGAACAGACCTAACCAGGCGATGCAGCGAACCGCGCCCCGCTCTGATGCGTAGCTTTCTTCCAGTTACTTCATCCAGCTTGCAGCCACGCGCGCTCTCGGGTGCGGTCGCTGATCTTGTGTCTCGTTAGATGTCGACGAAGTTCAGTGTCATGAATACGTAAACGCTAAAGGAGGCCGCTAATGGAAGAGCAGAACATTCGGATGGCCATTGATCGGCATTGGGCAGCGTCTGCTGCGGGTGATCAAGTTGCCGAACATGAAATCTACCACGATGACATCGTGTGCGAGTATCCACAATCAGGCGAGGTAATTCGCGGTCGGAGTAACCTGCAGGCGCTTCGTAGTCATCATCCTGGCAGGCCATCGGGGTTTTCGGTCCGCCGGATCGTGGGAAAGGGCAATCTCTGGATCACTGAGTACGTGATTGTCTACGAAGGCAAGCGCGTCTACACCGTGAGTATTATGGAGTTTCGGGATGGAAAAGTGTCGCATGAAAGCCAATACTTTGCCGACCCATTCAAGGCCCCTGCTTGGCGCGCGCAGTGGGTCGAAACGGTGGCGGTCGACAACATCTAACCATGCGATGCAGCGAACCGCGACTTCTCCTTACGCTTAGCCTTACCTATTTCATGAAGTCACTTCTAACTCGCGCGGTCGCTGATCTTGTGTTTCGTTAGACGTATTCATTCGCGCATGAAATCAGACGAGCCTGAACAAGCCGATTTCGTGTTGCTCGGGAGCTATCCGCCCAGGGAAGCCGGGAAGTTGTTGGAGCGATTTCACCAAGCGGGAATTGCCTTTCGCACTCAACCCAGACGTCCTCCTCCCGAGCCTGGGCCGACGGTTGTCATCGATATCAGTGTGGACTCAACGCGAGCTAGCGAAGTCGTTCAGATTCACCGCGATCTTTTTGGCGATGGACTGCCGAATTATCACTCATCTTTCTTTCGTGAGCACCGCAACGTCTAACCAATCGCTGGAGTCAACCGCTGGCCGTTGTGAAGTCCACGTTTTGATCTTATGAAACAGGTCTCGATGTTTGCCATGCTCGCCGCCGCCAGCGGTGGCTCACCTCCGTCTCGTTAGGCCTAATGCGCAGCCACTTCACGCCAAAGTTTCGACCAGCTACACCAAAATCTGAAAAGGAAAATTGCAAATGGCTACCAATTCGTTGACGGCACTTATTACGGGCGGAACCAGCGGGATTGGCCGAGCGGCAGCTAATAAACTGACCTCGCTTGGGATCCATGTCATAGTGGTGGGCCGCAATGCGCAGCGTGGCGACAAGACGGTTGCAGAAATCCGCGCTGCAGGAGGCGAAGCGGATTTTATATCGTCTGACCTGCGAGATGTGTCGCGCGCGCGCGAAGTGGCCAGAAAAGCGATCGAGCTCGGAAACGGACATGTCGATATTCTGATTAACAACGCTGGGATCTACCCATTTGGGCCGACGCATGAAATGACCGAGGAACTCTTTGAAAGCGTGTATTCGCTCAACGTCAAGGTGCCCTACTTCCTCGTTGCAGAACTTGCCCCCCTCATGGCCAAGAGAGGCAAAGGGGCAATCGTCAATCTCTCGACCATGGTCGCCGATTACGGCGCGCCGGGCATGAGCCTCTATGGCTCAAGCAAGGCCGCCATCAATCTGCTGACCAAAGCATGGGCGGCTGAACATGGCCCAAGCGGTGTCCGCGTTAATGCGGTGAGCCCCGGACCAACGCGTACGGAAGGCACCGAGGCAATGGGTGAGGCGCTACAGCAGCTCGCCGCTCAAGCTCCGGCGGGCCGTCCGGCGACGGCGGACGAAATTGCCGAGGCCATCGTGTTTTTAGCGACGGATCGTGCCAGTTTCATTCACGGCGTAACACTCGCAGTCGACGGGGGCCGCACTGCCGTTTGAGTATTGTGGCCGACACATCTGATTCGATGTGACAGCTCTCGCGCAGTCACCGACCGGGACGCCCCCAAAAGGGCCTAACCAAGCGATGCAGCGAACCGCGCCCCGCTCTGATGGGTAGCTTTTGTGTAGTTAGTTCGTCCAGCTTGTCGCCACGCGCGCTCTCGGGCGCGGTCGCTGATCTTGTGTCTCGTTAGGCGTCACTACGCGCATCCTGTGAACGCAGCCATTAGGTCCGAAAATCTCAAACACAGGAAAACATGAGAGCACTTGTCTTCAAACGTTATGGCGGACCGGATCAGGTCGCGTTCGCTGACGTTCCTCGACCAGTGCCCAAGCCGGACGAAATTCTCAGGTCCACGCCGCTGGTTTGAACCCGATAGACAACAAGATCCGGGATGGAAAGATGAAGGCCATCCTCCGGTTTCAGCTGCCGGCCACGCTGGGCAGCGATTTGGCGGGTGTTGTGATTGAGGTGGGTAGTCGTGTCACCCGCTTCAAGCCGGGCGAAGCCGTCTTCGCCAGCATCTTCGGGCTGCGCACGGGCGCTCTCGCTGAGCTTGCGGTCGTGCCCGAGAACGCCGCCGCGCTCAAACCGGCGCATCTGGACTTCGTGCAAGCGGCCTCGCGATCCCGATGGTCGGACTGACGGCGTGCCAAGCGCTCAAGGAGCGTGCAAACATCAAGCCCGGCCACAAGGTGTTCATCCCCGCAGGCGCTGGAGGCATTGGCACGTTCGCGATCCAGCTCGCGAAATACCTCGGAGCCAAGGTGGCGACAACGACCAGCACTGGCAACGTGGAGCTGGTGCGGAGCCTGGGAGCCGATGAGG
>VBQB01000354.1 GCA_005887855.1 Verrucomicrobiota bacterium
GTAAAAACAATTCCCGCCGACACGAAATTTAGCGAGACGATCCGGAGGTAATCGCTCCCGAACGCAATCACGCGAGGATCGCTTGAGAAGATACCAATCAGCGCCGCCGGTGCCAGATACGCGATCAACGTGAGCACCAGCATCATCAGCGTCGCTATGCCAAGCGCGGAATAAACCGAATGGCGCACTCGATCGGCGTGGCGGCCGCCGAAGTTCTGTCCCACCACGGGTGAGACCGCAAAGCTGAGCGCCACTACCGGCAAAAAAAGCGCCTGCATCATCCGCGCTCCGATGCCGAAACCAGCCTGGGCTGCGGGTCCAAAGCCGCGGATGATCGCGTAAACCAGCATGATGTAAACAAAGATCAGCACAAACTCAGCCCCGGCCGGCACACCGATCCGCAGCATCCCGCCCCAAACTTTCGGTTGCGGCTTGAAAAGCGGGAAACGGAAACGCAGGTAATGATATTTCCTTTCGAAATAAATTACGATCAGCACGTCAGCGACCAGAATGGAAATGAACGTGGCCAGCGCCGCGCCGGTCACTCCCAGTTTCGGCCAGGGACCGATTCCGAAAATCAGCAAAGGAGCTAGCACGATATTGAGCAGAACGCTGAGCACCTGGAATCCCACGGTCGGCTTAATGATTCCGGTCGCGCGCAGCGCTGAGCCCAACGCCACCAGAGGAAACTGGAGTAAAAGCCCGGGTAAAAACCAGAGCAGATAAGCTTTTGCCAAGTTTGCCGTCGCCGCATCCGCGCTCAGCCATTCACAATAAGCGGGGCGTAGAAGAAATCCGACAACGCCAAGAGCGAGTGCAATCAAGATCGACATCACGAAAGACTGATTGAACACGAGCTCAGCTTGCGGTTGGTCCTTTCGCCCGGCGGCGTGCGAGATCAACGTGGTTGTGCCCACACCCAGCATTTGGGTGAGCGCCAGCACGATCATCGTCATGTTTCCCGCACCATGCTCACCGCCAAAAACGCCGACATGTGCAGCAAATGCCTGATGACCGAGCCCTGAGTAAGGTCTTTCATTATCCCGAAGCTTTGTTCAATGAAGCTGGAGAAGGAATCTCGTTCCATTCCATCAACGCCTTTTCCTTTTCCGCGCCGTTGTCTTTTAGCCATGCGCTCATCTGATCGCTAATTTTCTCGCCGTAAATGCGATGCGAATAGACGATCGAGCATCCGAGGCCGTCCACCAGTTGGAAGCGAGCGAATGCCAGTTCAATAAAATTTGGCCGGCCAAAAACTACGGCGATGAAATGCTCCGCAGGCTGCTTCGGTGTTCGCGGAACGGAACTAGTCCTGAGCACCTGACCTTTGTGACTTTTGTAATTTTCCAGAACGGCATTCGCCTTCGTTGCCAATGCCTCACCATCATGAGCGTCTGGATAGACATTGATCGTGATCATGTCCGACCACTTCTCGAGGTCTTCCTGGCCTTCGGGCGTAAATTCATGTTGATGATTCATCGACCAGCGGTGCAAATAACCGACGCCGTCGAAAACAAATGCGGATTTCCCTGATTCAGCAGCGGCACGCGTCTGCTCCGCGTCGAGTAGGCCGCATGCAATAGCTAGTGCGACAAGAATCCGAAGGGCGTGGATCTTCACAGTTTTAGTCCGATTAGCTTCATCCGGATCGGCGTCAAGATTTTTGGTGAGCAAGTTCGAAGCCGCTGGAGTGGCAGACGAAAGCTTTCGGAGTTCGTGGTTTAAATGCGACCGGACTTCGCAACTTCGTTCGTGATCTTCGTCCACGGAGGAAGCCCTGTTTAGTATTGGCGCCACCGCTAAAGCAAAGTTAGTTGCATTCCCGCTCGCGGATGCCGCCCTCTCGATGCAACTTGGGCGAGCAAATGAAGAGGATCGGAATCATAGGCGGAATTGGCCCGGAAACGACCGTCGAATATTACCGCCGGATCCTCGATTTGTATCGGCGGCGCAATCCTGACGGCAGCGCGCCATACATCATCATAAACAGCCTCGACATGAAAAAGCCGGTGGAGATGCTGACAGGCAGCAAACTGAAAGAGCTCGCCACATTTCTGACCGAAGAAGTGGAAAAGCTGGCGCGCGCCGGCGCGGCTTTCGCCCTGGTGGCGGCGAACACGCCTCACCTTGTTTTTGATGCGATCGCCCGGCAATCCCGTATTCCGCTCATCAGCATCGTTGAAGCGACCGCCGAAGCCGCGAAAGCAGCGGGCCTAAAGCGTCTGGGATTACTGGGAACACGCTTCACCATGCAAGCATCCTTTTATCCGGACGCATTGGCTGCCCGGGAAATCGAGGTGATTCTGCCCAACGAAGAAGAGCAGGTTTACATCCACCGCAAGTACATGGATGAGCTGGTGCCGGGAATCATTCTGCCGGAAACGCGCGAACGTTTAATGAACATCATCAAGAGCCTGAAAGACCGCGCGCAAATCGATGGAGCGATTCTGGGAGGAACAGAACTCTCCCTGATTCTGCGCGACGAGACCGTATTTGGCGTCCGAATTCTCGATACCACGCAAATCCATGTCGAAGCGGCGGTGGCGCGGCTGATTTCGGGAAAAGATTAGACTATGATACCGATAGCGAAGGCTGGCACGTCAGATCAGATACGATTTTGGCGACCACGGGACCGCCCGCATCCGATTAGATTATAGAGGGAGGCGCACGTATTTCAGGGCGCCGAGCACATCCTTAGCAGGATGTTTTCATCTCTCGCATAACAACAAACAAGAAGGGAAAATTACATGAAAAAGCTTCTCTTGA
>VBQB01000355.1 GCA_005887855.1 Verrucomicrobiota bacterium
TCGCTTGTCATTTTTGAGGTTGATTTTGGTCAGCGTTTCCGCATCTTCAACACGCGGGGTGGAGCAGCCTGGTAGCTCGTCAGGCTCATAACCTGAAGGCCGCGGGTTCAAATCCCGCCCCCGCAACCAAATCTCAAGGCGTTCGCCAGTTTTGAAACTGCTACTTGCTGGCTTGCATCGAGCAGAGAAATATACGCCCGTCCTTAAACGATCCAGCGTAGCTCAGTGGTAGAGCGGTCGGCTGTTAACCGATTGGTCGTAGGTTCGAATCCTACCGCTGGAGCCAGACGGTCTTCCGATGAATTACTGGATGTATGTCCTTCGAAATCCGGACGGTAAACTCTATATTGGGCAAACCGACGATCTTGAGAGGAGATCGCAGCAACATAATGATCCAGGACACACGCTCACAAGGACAACAAAGCGGTTTCGTAGGCCGTGGAAGATCGTCTAGTCGGAGAAAATTTCATCTCGATCCGCTGCGCTCGTGCGGGAGAAAGCCCTTAAATCTGGACAGGGTAGAGCTTGGCTCAAGACTCGCCTCGATAGTTAATCCGCCTCAGGCGGATCGTAGGTTCGGATCCTACCGCTGGAGCCAAAATAATAAGCGCTGACAACCTCGGCAAAGCCGATTGGAGTTGGGGCTACGTCTCAACCGTAGATTCCAGCGGGCGAACGATCTTCGTTGCTGACGCGCATAGCGGCGAAAATCGGTAAACGCACACGAGCTAGCGGCAACGATACTTTAGTACCATGAAAATATTCTTTTCGATCATTCTCGCCGTCGCCGTCTCCATCAGCACTGTTCGGGCGGGACACGGCGGACAGGGCGGACATGGCGCACACGGCGGATATCATGGCGCACACGGCGGATATCATGGCGCACACGGCGGATATCATGGCGGACACGGCGAATATCATGGCGGACATGGCGGATATCACGGCGGACATTTTAGCTCGATATCGCCGCGAGGCGGACACAAGTTCAGCCAAAGCGGGTCGACATTCAGCCGCGGCAAATCGGGAACCTACCGTAATTGGAGCGGCCGCAAATGGAACGGCGGTAACTGGAGCGGCCGCAATTGGCGCGGCGGTAACTGGGGCGGCCGTAACTGGAGCAGCGGTGACCGATTCATCTTCACCGGCGGATTTGGTTATCCGTACTACTGGGATTGGTACCCCTTTTGGGGCTGGGGTATTCCTTACGCGTTTAACTACGGCTATTATTCTTATGGGTATTATCCTTCGTATTGGTACGGATTTGGTTATCCGTACTACTGGGATTGGTATCCCTCTTGGGGCTGGGGCGTTCCTTACGCGTTTAACTACGGCTATTATTCTTATGGGTATAATCCTTCGTATGGGTACAATTATGATCACTATAGCGACCCCGGTTACAGTTACGGCTACGCCGATCGATCTTCGATTGCGCAGTTGCAGCGCCGGCTGGCTCGAGCGGGTTACTACTATGGCGCCATTGATGGAATCATGGGGCCGCGAACTCGTCGTGCGATTCGCGCCTATGAACGGGCGTACGGGGCACTGAGTATGCGCTAATTGCGATTTTGATTGTCAATCTTTCGGTTGGTTGACCGGCGGAACTCGCAGGGTGAAACGGCGGACCCGTCGGGTATCCTATTTAGGCGCCACCCAAAAAGAATCAAAAGGATTGTCCCTTAGGGCAAACGTGGCCGAGCAGCGAACGATAACTGTGCCCACTTCTTCGGCATTTAGGAAGCGGAATCCAGTCGACAGCTCCTGGCGTTATGCACGTCACAGTTTTCGATTCGACTCGTCGAACGGAATGGTGCGTTCGACATTGCCGCTTGAATCCAAAATGCGAATCTATTGAATGAAAGGAGCCGGAATCTAAATCCGGAGCCTTGATTCCTGACCTCTGTCGACTTACATGAGGCAAACGACGAAGAGTGCACCGCCGAATCCTACCGCTGTAGCGATAAGCCAACGGAGAGAGAATTCGTCTCAAACTAAACTGTAACCTTTCGAATCGAACTGCTCTCCTTTCCTTGGACCGATGGCGATTTGGGCGCTCTTTAGAAAACTGGTCGCCAGCGAATTTGCCCGGCGCGTTCTGCTTGCGTCTTTCATTGTTGTGCTTTTCCTGGGTGGGGTTCAGCTACGGCGCTGGACCGGGGACAAGACAAGGCACGTGCGTTTTCAGCACGATATCGTCAACGGCTTTTACTGGGGCAGCGAGACGCTGGCAGAAGGCCGTCGATTATCATCCGACAAAGCTGCTAATTCATGGACTGCATTCTGCCGCGGGTATTTTGCGCTATATGACCGAGTGAAGCGTGAGGCGTACGAGAATGATTACCGCCTCGATTATCCACCATTGCGACTTCTCGTCATGGCAATCTGGGCGAAGCAGGTCCGCGGTGAATTCCCCGGAGTCGCTGATGGACACCCAAAGCTCGTCAACCCGCTGTTGAAAGTGAATCTATTGTGCGAACTGATTTCTGCAGCGGCGATTTTCCTCCTGGTCCGCTTGTGGGTGCGACGTTCGTCCAGTGTGACGCGGTCACCCTTCCTGCGCGCTTTACCGCCGCAGCGGCGCGCGATCTTGCCGTTTTATCTTTTGGCGGCGCTCGCAGCCCTGAAAAATCGCTGGTTCTGCTGTGGCTGTCTGCTAGCCGCGGGCGCAATGCTCAAAGGGCAACTGTTATTCGTCACGCCTTTTTTTGTCTTTTGGCCATTGTGGCAGAAAAGATGGGCCCGGACACTGTGCATGATAGCTGGTTTCGCGGCGACGGCGGCATTGATAGTTGCGCCGTGGCTGCTGTGCGATGCAGCCGCGTGGATTGTGGTTGCGCTTGTGGCCGGCCTCAGCTCGTTATTTTTTCTGTGCAGCGGGTCGCGCCACGCAGGGGTCTGGATGGCCGGTATTATCGCGTGCGCAGTGTTTCTCATTGGTGCTTTAAATGGCGGCAGCTTCGCCTGGCTACAAATCGGTTTCCTCTACGGCAGTGAGCATTATCCCTACCTTTTCATCAGTTCTTGCTACAATCTGCCGTGGCTTCTCTCCGATTTTGGCTGGTCGCTGAAGGATCCTTTCTGGTCGCTTAATCTTGGGTCTCTGCATTTCGCACTCACGTTGCAATGGATGCTGCGCCTGCTTTACCTGGGCGCATTGGCCCTTAGCGCGTACGGCGCCGCACGACACACGCGCAATCGCGATCCGCGTGTTTTGATTGCAATCGCCGCACCGTGGTTATTGATGTTCGCGCTGTTGGGTCAAATGCAGGAACGTTACTTGCTATGGGGCGCGGTTGTAAGCGCTGTCGCATTGGGGGTGAGCTTCAGACTAAGCATAATTCATTTTATCATCTCGGCCGCGAGCACGGCCATGATCGTTCACGTGATGCTGATCGATAAGAAGCTCGAATCGACTCTCCGGGCGATTGATGTACTCAATGATATTCGTCCTTATGCATCGGGACTGGTGTTGGTTTGCGTAGCTGTTTGTCTGTGGAATATGCTTTCAACGCGCATTCCCGCTTTCCAGCGCCGACAGAGCGATTTGAGCAGCACAGTGTCTTCGCTCTCGCTGGGACCGGCGCCGGAGGAAGCTTAAACGGCGTGCCCCAATTACGCGTAAATCAGTCGTTGGCCTAACCCATTTGGCTCCGCACAAAAACGAAATACAGCACAAGCGCGATCGCGAGGACATAAGTCACCCAGCTAATGTCGCGGCCGCGGCCGCTGAAAGCGTTGATGATAGGGTAGCTAATAAAGCCAAGTGCCAGGCCATCGGCAATCGAATACGACAATGGAATGCCGATGATGATCAGGAACGCAGGAATCGATTCAGTGTAATCCGTCCAATGAACCCTTGGTGACATTTTGCATCATCATTGCTCCGACAATCGTCAGCGCTGGCGCGGTGATGGGCGGATAACCGCCGATCATTGCAA
>VBQB01000356.1 GCA_005887855.1 Verrucomicrobiota bacterium
TACAGCATTGATCATCGAGTTCTTTCTGAGCCAGACGGTGGTCTGAACAGCGATTTGAATTGGGCCGCCGGACTACTCCGGAGATAGTCGATCGCTTTTTGTATCCAGCAGCTTTGCCTCTGCTACTTCGCTGGGTCCGGACTGAGTAAGCCCTTTCTCTATCTCATCTCGGGCTGCGCTGAACTCCTTTACCGCCCGACCCATCCCTCGAGCGAGCTCGGGCAGCTTCTTCGCTCCGAACAGGAGCAACACGATGAGGAGGATCACCATCATGTCCGGCCCCATCAAATTCAGGATACTGGCAATCGTTGGAGTCATAAGCATGTTTCGTTAAACGGCAGATTGTTCTTCACTCATTCAACCATTTTGGCGGATTTATATTCCTGGAGAATGGTCTGCGGCGTCGTTTGGGTCGCCGATATCTGTGAGATGACCGCTTTTCCGCAGGTTTTTTTGCGAGAATGGAATAAAACGGGGCCGCGCTAGTCTTATTAGGCAAAGGGCAATGCACCTAAACGGGCGGTGTCGGGCCGAGATATGACCCCTCGAAAATTGCTATGGCTTTACCGTTGAAAGCGGAACATGCTTCCGAGACCGAAGAATTCGAATCGACTTCGAAGATTGTGAAGTTCGTCGTAGTTAAGAAACGCGAAGAGGATCACGCTCAGCCAGCGGAGTTGACATCTTTTGAAGAAGCGATGGTGCCCCATCTTGATGCGGCCCATAACTTAGCCAGGTGGCTGCTTCGCAACGAACAGGATGCGCAGGATGTGGTGCAAGAGGCGTATTTGCGAGCGTTCAAATCTTTCGCCGGATTCCACGGTTCTAATGGCCGCGCCTGGTTGCTCACGATTGTCCGGAATACCTCCTACACCTTGCTAAAGAAGAACCGTGCGGTTGATCTCACCACCCCTTTTGACGAAGAAATACATGCGCCTGGCTACGAGTCTGTCAGTCCCGCAACGATTCTCGAGCATAGTGAAGACGCGGAACTAATCAAAGAAGCAATGGATGAATTGCCTGCGGAATTCCGCGAGATCTTGACGCTGCGACACCAGGAAGGCCTATCCTACAAGGAAATAGCCGACATCGCGCAAATTCCGCCGGGTACGGTCATGTCGCGGCTCGCCCGCGCGCGCGCCAAGCTCAGGGAATCAATTACCAGCCAGACAATCGAACAGCACCTGCGGGAGTGTCGTAACTGTGATCAAGCCTACAAAATGCATGGCTCGCTAATTCGCGCGCTTGGCAACGCAACTCCCTATTACAAGGCACCGGCAGAATTGCGCGAGCGGATTCAATCGTCGTTGCGAAAAGAGGTCGGGGAACGGCCCACGCGAAATGGTGGGCAAAATACTCGGTCGCTGTTTCCGAGAAAGCAGGCAGAGCCGCGGACCATTCTTTTTGGGACATCATGGAATTGGCTGGCTCTGGCTGCGGCCGTCCTTCTGGCCGCCATCATCGGTTGGACTTTACTCCCTCAATTGCAACGACCCGGGGCCGATCAATTGTTGGCAACGCAGCTCATCGCCAGTCATGTGCGTTCGCTGATGGCAAACCACCTTAGCGACGTTGCTTCCTCCGACCAACACACCGTCAAACCCTGGCTGGATGCCAAGCTCGATTTCGCGCCTCCGGTGGTCGACCTTTCCAGCGAAGGATTTCCTTTAGTCGGTGGCCGTCTTGATTATCTCGATAACCGGCCGGTGGCGGCCTTGGTTTACCAAAGGCGCAAGCATTTCATTAACCTGTTTGTTTGGCCGGGAGAGACAGGAGCAGCGAGACCTACAATGGCGATGTCGCATCAAGGCTATCAGCTTCTGCACTGGGCTGATCCGGACTTCAACTACTGGGCCGTTTCCGACGTTAACGCTAGCGATTTGCAGACTTTCAGGGAGCAGTTCGAAGCACAAACGTCGCACCATTGACAATCGCCAGAGGCCTTGTGACCGGATAAGGCTTGAGAGCGCTTAGCTCTCTATTTGGATAACAGCATCCAGCTCCCTTCATTGGTCACGGGTGGGTTCACGCTTCTTCCGTCGCCACACTTCAACGCTTTGTCTGGAGTCGCGTCCTCCCGGCGCGACATCAACTGAGGGCACGGGAATATCAGCGCCGCAAAACGGTATGGATAGGTAAAAGCAATTTACCAATCGCCCATGAGTGAAATCAAAACATAGAAAGATCCACATTATGTCAGCTTCTCCTGCTCACTATCGGAAGCCCGCTCCCAAGTGCGTGACCGTACTCACCCCGTTTCTGAGGCATTTGAATACGGGCACCCTGGCGTTCGTCTTGTTCGTTGCTTTGGCCCTTCTGAGTACTATGCGCGGCAAGGAGCCCGAGACTAGAGAGGCCGCTCACGACAGAGACAGAGAATCTGAGTTAACTATTGGAGCTTGCGATACCTCACTCCCGGGACGGCAAGAAATTCAAGGTCACAAGTTCGCTGCGAAAGATTCGCGGAATAAAATCGCGCCGAATCGGTAAGGATAGCTGAAAAGCAATCTTACCAAGCAAACCTAACCTTAAAACCAATATTATGTCAGACTACATTTCTCACGACCACGAAGACGACGGAATTGATCGCCGCGGCTTTCTCCACTGCATGGCATGGGCCGGCACGGGCCTGCTCTGGACTATAAGCGGCGGCGTTCTGGCGTCGAGAACTCTTGCCCAAATCGCAAAGGCCGGAGAGCCCTTACCGGCTACCGACCTTAGCTTTCTCCAGATCAGCGATAGTCACATCGGCTTCAGCAAAGAGGCAAACAAAGATGTCACGGAGACGTTCAAGATTGCGCTCGATCGCATCAACGCGATGCCGACTCCGCCGGCTTTCCTGATCCACACGGGAGACCTCACGCAGCTGTCGAAGCCTGAGGAGTTCGACACCTTTGATGAGGTATTGAAGAGCTGCCGAACCAAGGATGTTTTCTATGTTCCCGGG
>VBQB01000012.1 GCA_005887855.1 Verrucomicrobiota bacterium
CGACGGTGGATGTTGATGCCATCGTCAACGCGGCCAACACAACCCTGCTCGGTGGCGGCGGAGTTGATGGTGCAATTCATCGCGCTGCCGGGCCGGAATTACTCGGAGAATGTCGAACGCTCGGCGGTTGCCAGCCCGGCGAGGCCAAATTGACGCGTGGATATTGTTTACCTGCTCGTTTCGTCATTCACACCGTCGGTCCGTTTTGGACCGGCGGGAAACGCGGTGAACCACAGACTTTGGCGAGTTGCTATCGAAACTCGTTGCAGCTCGCGGTTGAAAACGGAATCAAGACGATAGCCTTTCCCGCGATCAGCTGCGGTGCTTATCGATATCCTATTTCGGAAGCAGCGCAGATCGCTGTGGACACGACGCGAGACTTCCTCGCCAATAACGATGGGATCGACAAAGTGATCTTCATCCTAGCCAATGACGAAATCGTCCGCGTTTACGAGCGAATTTTGCAGCGGACCCGAGCGTCTTCGGGATCGCATTAGGTTGCGTCGATGGTCATAGACCGCCGATACGGCGATTACATTCCGCTGCGGATCCCGCGGTCGGGATCGCGCGGCCCGATATCGTGACTCACCTTGGCCCAAGCCGCGTGCACCGCATGTCGAGCATGGTCCCACGGAAGCGCCGATCCGGCCTTATTTCGGTCGTAATCGAGCGCCAAATCGTTTTCGATTTCCTCGTAGGCCTTGCCTGGATATTTGTGAAACCCTTCGTAACCCGTTCGATACGCTGGCGCGTAATGCTCATATGTGTAACTGGGTTTCACGAATGGCTGCTTTTCGTGGTGTTCGCGCCAATATTTTTCCTCTTCAGTTGTTGGATTCATACCTTCTGCCACTCCATGTGCACCATAGGCCGCTGCGATACCACCGACAACTGTTCCAACCGCCGCCCCAGCAACGCTTCCGCCTACTCCTCCGACTCCAGTTCCTATCGGATGCGCTCCCGGCTTTCCGGTGATTGGATCGGCATTTCTTCTCCGCTTTTCCTCCATCGTGTCGGTTGCTCTCGATGCCGCCTTACTCTGGTTCGTGATTCGGCCCGGCAGCGGCCGTGAAAACCGTAGCCACCAGAGACGCAACGAAACCGCCACTTACGATTCTATTGTATGATTAATCCAAACGAAGACGATCTTACGAGGGACGAACCGCTCGCGACACCAATGCAGTCGAGCGAAGGAGAGCTCGACTCGAATGGGCGTGGGCAGTTGCGGCGAGCATCAACAAAAATTTCCGCGGCCATGGGCGATACATGGGAGGGGACAAAAGAGAAAGCGGGCCGAGCACGCGAGCGCACCGAATTTTTCCTGCGAGAAAATCCCGTGCCGACCATCCTCGGCGCGCTGGGGATTGGAATCGTGATTGGATTCGCGATCCGCTACGCTTCGAGTAGCGAGGAGAAGACGAAAATCGAAGTGAAGTCCCCGCTCGGAAATGTGAATTGGAGCCTTCTTTCATTGCCGTTTCTCTGGCCATTATTCAAATCAGCCAGAGAAAAATACGAAAGCTCCGCCGAAGTGGTAAAAGATGGTGTCGACCGGCTGAAAAAGGTCGACGTCGACCGCTACACGAAGCCGATCCGCAAACGCTGGAGAACTTGGACGCACTGAGCGTCTCTCGTTCCCGGGGGTTCGCCAATCATCTGCGCGCATTTTCATAATGCGTAGCGGCAGATTGTGCCCGCAGTCGTTTACCGCGGCCCTCCGCCCAAACCTGGGCACTGTTCACGCCTACAGTTGAACACGCGCCCATCCTCGCGGAAGATGTCGATCTTCGCATGGCGAATTCCAATGCATCCGAGCAACCCGGTTGGCAGCGCAATCCGGTCTTCGAATTTTTTGCGTCGCTCAAGCTCGCGGTCGTTTTACTCGCGGTGCTGATCATCGCCGCAATCGCCGGCACGATTTACGAATCGAGTTTCGACGCAAAGGTAGCACGTGCCTACGTTTACGGTGCGCCCTGGTTCAATCTCTGGCTGGTGTTGCTCGCCGCTAACCTGACCGCATCCGCGCTCTCACGCTGGCCATGGCGCAAACATCACGCCGCATTTCTCATTACGCATCTCGGCATCATTACGTTGCTGACCGGCTCGCTCATCGGCCGAATTTGGGGGATCGAAGGAACCATCACGCTTTTCAAAGGCGAGTCGCCCACCAATCGCTTGGTGGTCGATCAACATCAGCTTCGCGTGCATGACGTTGATGGAATCATCAAAGGATTTCCCGCGGAATTTTTGCATCATCCGCCGACGCCGCAGCGTCCGCGCCATCTTGGCACCCTCGCGTCTGGCGCACGTTTGCAGATCGTCGATTACGCGCCGGCGATTGAAGGAAAACTGAATCCGAAACCAGTTGCTGATGGCGGCGCCCCTGCGCTGCATTTCACAATTTCGACCGCCATGATGAACCAGCATCTCGAAAGCTGGCTGCTGGTTGACGACCCGCAGCATGGAAGTTTCTCGATGGGACTGGCTAACATCGAGCTCAAACGCGGAATTGCACCATCAGCATCTTTGAACACCCGTCTTCGCGAGTCTGCGGCGGGGCAAGCGAGCAGAGGTGAAGCGATCGAGCTTGAGGAATCGATTTTCGCGTTCACCAAAGCTCCGGGTGAACAAGTCGGCCGCGTCGCCAAAGGTGCAAGCACAGGCGCAAAAGTTCGGCTCGATCAACCACAGAACGGAAACAAAGGACGCGTCGTAATTTCGCTAGGAGACAAAGAAGCCAGCTTTGATGTGGCGGAAAATCTCGGACGTGAGGTCGGGATCCGGGGAACGGAACTCAAACTCAAGATCGACAATTACTGGCCTGATTTCCGGATTCAGGGTGGTAGACCGAGTTCGCTGAGCGATCAGCCGAATAATCCTGTAGTGCTCATCACGATTCACGGCAAAGCTGCGCCCGCTGCGGAGACGGCTCCGAATCCACACGGTGCTGGCACAGAATTCAACACGACCGGAGGCCCGCCCGCGATGCCGCCCGTTGGCGCTGAAGCGCCAAATCATCTCACCCTGTTCATCGCGAACGATGGCGCGATTACTTACGAACTTGTTTCACGAACGAATGGCAAATCATCTGGCAATATCGACTTGAACAAACCGCTCCCGACCGGTTGGGCTGATTGGCAGTTGAAGATCGACAAGCTGATGCCGCACGCAAAGCAATGGGTCGATTTCACTCCGATTAAGACGGAAAAGACTTCGATGGCCGCAGATTTGCCGGATGGCGTTCGGGTTCGTCTCGAACAAAACAGCGCAAAGTTTGAGCAATGGGTGCCGGCCGGCTGGCAGATCACAGTCCCAACTTCGCCTAACCAAACGATGATCGCTTATGGCTGGAAAGTTATTGGGTTACCGGTTGGGCTCGAGCTGCTCGATTTCGAGGTGAAACGCAATGAAGGCAGCGACAGTCCTGCCGGCTTTAAAAGTACGCTGCGCGTCGTCACTGCTGATGGAGAGACTGCCACTGGTTCGTGCTGGATGAATAATCCATTTAGTTTTCCCGGCGCTTGGTGGCGGACCTGGACAGGACTCACTTACAAAATTTCGCAGGCATCGTGGAATCCGGAAAATCTCGGACAAAGCACGGTGCAGATTTTGCGCGACCCCGGATGGCTGTTGAAATGGATCGGTTCGCTCCTGGTCGTTATTGGCGTGTTCATGATGTTTTATCTCCAGCCGTATCGAAAGCAAACCGAAGGCGAACCGATCACGCCTTCAGGTCCAAGACCGCGAAAACAGGAACGCGAAACAGCGCCTGTTTCAGCAATAATTGCTCGTTGAAGGTTCGGGCAAGACGTTGAACCTTGCTCGCTCGGCATGGAATATAGGAAAGTCATTCACCGGTTCGCGCTTCTTATCATCGGGGCGGGTTTGAGTTCGTGCGCGTCAGATAAAAAGCCGGCTTTGTCCTCAGGCGCGGCACAAGAGCCGTCCAAGTGGGGTTATTACAGTGGCTCACCGGTGACACGTTGGGAGCCGGACGGTCGGACCATGACCCTCCTGAGTGAATTGCGTTACACCGATCCGCAAGGCTTTACCTGGATCGCGCCATCCGGATCGCAAGTCGATGGCGCATCCATTCCGCGATCGCTCTGGTCGATCATGGGCGGGCCCTTTGAAGGAAAATACCGAAATGCCTCCGTTTTGCACGATGTCGCTTATGAGCAACACAAACGCCCATGGCAGGATTGCGACCGGATGTTTTACAACGCGATGCGCTGCAGTGGCGTCGGCGCGGTGGAAGCGAAGACGATGTATTACTCGCTCTACAGATTCGGGCGGCACTGGAAATTTCCGATCAAACGCGGGAAACCGGTGAAGGTCGGCGGGACAATGGTAGCAAGAGCAATTCCGCGGGCAATCCTGGTGAACGAGGTCAATGATGCGCGCGATTGGATCCGAAGCGCCGATCCAAGTTTGGACGAAATCGAAGCGCGAGCTGCCGCTGAATCGCAGTAGTGCGAAGATAACGTTAGCCTCTGGGGTTTGCGTGTATCCCTAGCCTCAGCGGAGTAGTGAAGTGCGGTGGTTTCGCATCTTGGCCACTGTTGCAGAATCAACGGCAAACGATGTCAGAAGCCAGGCGAGGAGCGCCACGAGACCTTCGTCCCGAGGCGCTCGCCCTGGTTACCTGCCAACCTGCCGATTGAAATTCGGGCGGGGTTGATGTCTTGCACCGCCACCCTTCGCAGCGCTTCCCCACCGTGGCATGCCGCTGTTACGGATAGATAGCGGCTGCGTAAAAAAACGGTGACGTTTCAGTGTCAATTACGTGACTCGGGCCAGCGCGCCGATATTCGCACCGGGAATTGACAAACCTGCCGCGATCAAGCTGCCACCGGCGACGAGCTTGCTGTGCCCTTTTTCTCCAGCGCGGCGTTCAGAACTTCATCGACATTTTCAACCGGGATGAATTTGAGTTTTTGTTTTGCCTCTTCCGGAACATCGACAAGGTCTTTTTCGTTGAGCTTGGGAATGATGACGGTCGAAATGCCTGCACGCATCGCGGCCAGACTTTTTTCCTTTAGGCCGCCGATTGGCAGGACGAGTCCGCGCAACGTAATTTCACCGGTCATGGCGACATCGGGGCGCACTGGCGTGTTGCTGAAAAGCGAAGCGAGCGCGGTGAACATGGCAATGCCTGCCGACGGTCCATCTTTCGGAACCGCACCGGCGGGCACGTGCACATGGATATCGATTTTGCGAAAATCTTCTGGATTCGCGCCGAGTTGGCCGTCGCGACTGCGTACGAGGCTGAGAGCGGCCTGCACCGATTCTTTCATCACTTCGCCGATGTGACCGGTGAGGGTGATGTTGCCTTTGCCGGGATAACGCATCGCCTCGATATGCAATACTTCGCCGCCGGCGGGCGTGTAAGCCAGTCCGGTGACAACGCCCGGTTGGCTCGTTTTGAGTCTTGTCTCGCGAACGTATTTGGCCGGCCCCAGCAATTCGGCCACTAGCTCCGGTGTGACCGTTACGCGTTCGGTCTTCCCGCGCGCGATCTGCGCTGCCTCGGCACGGCAGACCGCGCCGATTTGCCGTTCCAATTCGCGAACCCCAGCCTCGTGCGTATAATCGTTGATGATCCGGCGGAAGGCATCTTCCTGCCACTCGCATTGCTCTGGTTTGAGCCCGTTTTCCTCTAGCTGCCGCCGAACCAAGTATCTTTTCGCGATCTCAAGCTTCTCTCGCTCAGTGTAGCCGGGCAGCGAGATCACTTCCATGCGGTCGCGCAGCGGCTCTGGCACACCATCCATGTAATTCGCGGTCGCGATGAAGAGCACCTGCGACAAATCGAACGGCACATCGAGGTAGCGATCGGAAAATGTATTATTCTGGCGCGGGTCGAGCACTTCCAGCAGCGCACTCGCGGGATCGCCGCGGAAGTCGGCGCCGATTTTGTCGATCTCGTCGAGCATCATCACTGGATTGCGGGTTCCGGCGCGGCGCAGCTCTTGAATGATGCGGCCGGGCATTGAGGCGATGTAAGTGCGGCGATGGCCGCGAATCTCCGCTTCGTCCCGGATGCCGCCCAAACTCATGCGTACAAATTTTCGGCCGAGCGCATCAGCAATCGACTGGCCAAGGCTTGTTTTGCCAACACCAGGCGGGCCAAGAAAACAAAGGATCGGGCCATGCCCCTGCGGATTCAATTTGCGAACGGCGAGATACTCGATCAGTCGCCGTTTCACTTTTTCGAGATCGTAATGATCGCGATCTAGAATTTGCTGCGCCTGGTCGAGATCGAGATTGTCCTCGCTCAGTTTCGACCACGGCAACTCTGCGATCGTTTCGACATAGCTCACGATCACGGAATACTCCGGGCTGGCCGGCGGAATAACATCGAGACGCTTCAGTTCCCGATCGGCTTGCGCGAGCACGTCGGCGGGCGGTTTCGCCTCTTCGAGCCGCTTACGCAATTGCTCGATCTGGTCGGACGTGCCGCTGTCTTCGCCGAGCTCACGCTGGATGGCTTTCATCTGTTCACGCAAATAAGCGCGCCGCTGCGCCTCGGAAAATTGCGACTGAACGTCCTTTTGCAGCTTCTGTTGAATCTCCGCGATCTCCAGTTGTGCTGAGATGCCCGCCTGCACAGCGCGCACCCGTTTTTCCACGTCGAGCTCCTCAAGAATCGCCTGCTTTTGCGCCGTTTCGACGTTCAAATTTGGTGCGAGGAAATCGGCCAGTTGTTCCGGATCGTCGATGCTGAGCACGGCTCCGCGCGCTTGTTCGGGCACATCAGGAGTGAGCTCGAGAAGTTTCGCGGCCGAGTCGCGCAAATTCCGGAAAATCGCTTCCCATTCCTTGGTACTCGGCGGAAGTTTGGAATTGAGCAACTCTATTTCGGCTCGGAGAAATGGAGAAGCAGCGACGATTTTTCGCAGTGAAAATCGACGGAGGCCTTGCACTACGATCACGATATGATTGTCCGCCTGGCGCAAAAGTCTCAACACAATCGCCGCCGTGCCAACTGAGTAGAGGTCCTGTGGCTCCGGATCATCTTTAGTTTCGTCGCGTTGCGTCAGTAAGCCGATGATCTTGCTTTGAGGCAGCGTTTCGTCGAGCAGCTTGATCGATGCGGCGCGACCGACGGTCAGCGGTAGGATCGTTCCGGGAAAAGCAACCAAGCTGCGCACCGGCAGAATGGAGAGCACATCAGGAATTTGGGGTGCCGATCTCTCAGCGATGTTTCCTGCTGCGAGTGCGTTCGCTGGAGCCGATTCCGAATCGGTGCCTGGTTGCAAAGCGCTGAGTGGTTCGTCGTTCATGATTTCAACGGCAGCGAAATCCAGAGAAGCCCGTTGCGTTGCTCGGCATGGACTCTTTCAATGTCCACCACTTCCGGCAAATGTACTTCGCGCTCGAAGGGGCCATAATCAATCTCCATGGCGAGCAACTGCACGGCGCGCCCCTCCGCATGTGTCGGCTCGGGCACGTCACGCTCGCCACGAACAACGATGCGCTGTGGCTCGACCGTGAGATCGATCTGTGACCGGTCAACTCCGGCGAGATCAACACAAACGCGAATGCATTTTTCGCAGCGATAGGCGTTGATCGCCGGTTGCCAGGTGTGCGACGCAAACCGAGAAAACTGAAAACGCGACCACTCCGATGTCACATCATGGAGTGCGCCGTGTAGCCAGCGCAGTTTGATGCTGCGGTTTGGATCGATCACAGAATAAACTCAGCCCCGCGCGCTCCGTTTTCAACCGGAACCGCAATTACGGATTTCGCCGGAGCGAATGGCTGGCAAGCGCCGCATCGCTAGCACTGTAGGGACGCTGCCAGCGCCCAGGAAGCAAACTGATTCCCCTACAAGTTATTTTGTTTTCCCCGGCCCCGACAAGGCGCGACCCGGCTTGGCGCCCGTGTGTTCGCCGTCTTTGAGAACTTGCACACCATTGACGAAGACGTGCTTCACACCAACGGCGTATTGATGCGGCTTCTCGAAGGTCGCGCGATCGGCGATCGTCGCCGGGTCGAAGATAACGATATCGGCGAACATTCCTTCCTGGATAAAACCGCGATGATCAAGTCCAAGATTACTGGCGGGTAATCCGCTCAATCGTCGCACCGCTTCAGTCATTGGGATGACTTTTTCGGCCCGTACATATTTGCCGAGGATGCGCGCAAAATTTCCGTAAGCGCGCGGATGTGGATTCGATTTCAGGAAAACGCCCTCGGGCGCTTGCGAAGCTTCATCCGAGCCAAACGAAATCCACGGCCTGGCCAGTTCTTTTTTGACGTTCTCTTCCGACATCAAAAAATAAACGGTGCCGATACGCGACTCGTCCTCGGCGATCAGATCCATAATCGTCGTGATCGGATCTTTGCCTCGCATCTTCGCCACCTCGGCGAGAGATTTTCCCGTCAGCGGTTTCAGTTTATCGGATTTGAATCCGAACAGCAAAATTTTGTCGGGCGAACCTGCGCCGATATAAAGATTTTCCCACTCGTCGCTGTTTTTGCTGACTTCCGCCGCGATTTTTTCTCGTGTCGCCGGGTCGCGCAGTCGTTTGAATAAGGCGGGATAACCGCCGTCTTCCGTCCACGGGGGGAGACAAGCGTCAAGCCCAGTTCCCGCGGCGGTGTAGGTGTACATGTCCGCTGTAATTTTGAGCCCTTCTTTCTGCGCGGCTTCAATTCGCGAAAGTAAATCGTCAATCTTTGGCCAATTCTGCTGGCCAGCGGCTTTGATGTGATAAACCTCGGCTGGAATTTTCGCTTCCCGGCTGATCCGAATCAATTCATCCAGCGCTTCGAGCAATTGGTTCCCCTCGCTGCGCATGTGCGAGATGTATTTGCCCTGATATTTTGCCGCGACTTTGCATAGCTCGATCAACTCCTCGGTTTTCGCGTAAAAAGCCGGCGGATAAATTAATGACGTGCCGATGCCGAGCGCGCCTGCTTCCATTTCTTTGCGCACGAGCTCCCGCATTTGATCGAG
>VBQB01000357.1 GCA_005887855.1 Verrucomicrobiota bacterium
CACGAGTGTTACTAAACCATCTGGCACGACTGGTTTTTATATCGAGCCCCCAGGCGCGAACGGCGGAGCTGGTGGCTACCCTCCACCTGGGGCGCTGATGTGGGAGAACTATCGCATCACTGTGACCGACCCTCTGGGATTTAAGGAAGAATATTATTATAATGGGGACAGCAGATATGGCTGGTACCGCGACAAGAATCAATATCTGCAGGGCGGGTCGACCCTTGTCGCGCTTAACGGGCCAAAAACACGCTACGATTACAGCTTGGTAAGCGGCCAAGGGGTAGTTTGGAAGGTTGTTTACGCCGACGGCAAGGCGGTCACCTATTCCAACTTCAACGCGGTGCGACAACCCCAAACTGTCACGGATGAGAATGGGCATGCCACTAAGTTGACTTACAATTCAATGGGCCGCGTCTTAACGCGCGCCGACGCGAGAAATGCGCCTCCGGCTAACCAGTACATGACGACTTACACATACGCACCGAACAACATAGATTTGGTCAACGTCACGGACTTCTTCCATGATGCGGCGCATCCCGCGCTTCAGATCGGATACGACGCAAACAGGAATGTGACTTCAATCACTGATGGACTGGGGCGCTCAACCGGGATTACTCGTAACCAGTTCGGCCAAACGTCAACGGTGACCGACGCTACGAACCAGACTCGCACTAATAATTATAACGCTCTCCATCGACTTACGTCCGTGACCCAAAATGGAAATACGCTGGTTTCAATTGCTCCCGATGCGAAGGGGCGGCCTGGCAGCGTCACCAACGCCAATGGGGACGCTGTCGCCTACACTTATGATGACCTGAATCGAGTTCTGCGCGTCACTTATCCGGATCAAACTTATAGTGAAAACCAATGGGGTTGCTGCCACCTGGACACCCAGCGCGATCGGGCAGGCAACTTTACGAGTTTCATTTACAATGAAGTGAATCGACTTATACTCGCTTTTGATGCCAAGAACCGGGTAACAGAGTACTCGTACGATCCAGCGGGGAATCCAACGAAGTTAGTTGACGGCAACCACAACGCCACCCAATGGCAATACGACAACCGGAACCGCGCCGCGAAGAAGGTTTATGTCGGTGGGAGCTTTTATCTTTACGACTACGACGGAGTCGGCAATGTCCTGCACCAGACTGACGCAAAAGGAGTGCTAACGACTTACATCTACGATGTGGTTAACAACTTGACGCAAATCCTACGTTTGGGTACGATCTGGCCAGTCGGCTCACCACCGTTGATGGGCCGTGGGCGAGTGACACAATTACGCTATCGTACGATGCGCTTGGTCGAGCTACGGGGCACTCGATCAACAACACAGGAACCAGCACGTTCGTCTATGACGAGTACGGGCGACCGCAGACGGCTACAAATCCGCTGGGAACGTTCACCTACAATTATCCAAGCGCGGTATCGACACTTTTGGCGTCGATCACGCCAACCAGCGGGCCTAACACCAGTTTCTCATACGCGGACATGGCTCACGACCAGCGGCTCGCCGAGATCTGGCACAAGGATTCCGGAAACCAGACAATCTCAAAGTTCGATTACGAATACGACGTGCTCGGCCAGATCGCCAAATGGACGCAGCAAGCCGGTTCGGCCGCGCCGCAGGCGTATAACTTTGACTACGATCCCGTCGGCGAGTTGAAGAGCGGGCTGCTCAAAGACGCTTCTCAAACAATCTTGAAAAGCTACACTTATGATTACGACGGCTCCGGCAATCGGACCGTGGAGGCGATCGACAGCTTGGTCACGGGGGAGACACTGAATAATTTGAATCAACTGACGGGTCGACAGGGCGGGACGGGCGTGCTGCCGATTCGTGGAGTAACCAATGAGTCTGCGTCGGTAACAGTCAATGGCCAACCCGCCACCACCAAGAGCGATAATAGCTTTGAAGGAAGAGTGGCGGTCACTGCCGGCGACAACACGGTAACAGTCGTGGCAACGGATGCGAACGGCAATACTACGACGAACCAATATAACGTGGCTGTCACTGGCAGCGGCAGCAAAACTCTCGTTTACGATGCAAATGGGAATCTCACTAGTGACGGCACGCGCAGTTTTCAGTGGGATGCGCTGAACCGGCTCACAGCGGTGACTGCCGGCACGCACCGAAGCGAGTTCACGTACAATGGACTCAGCCAGCGCGTCAAAATCGTGGAGAAAGATAACGGTGCCGTCACGAGCACGAAGCAGTTCGTGTGGTGTCCGGGCGACGCGCAGCCGTGCGAAGAGCGCGATGGGAGCAACAACGTCACCAAACGGTTTTATGCTCAGGGCGAGCAAATTGGCGGCACCAATTATTACTATACAAAGGACCACCTCGGCTCGATCCGCGAATTGACGGATAGTTCCGGTGTCGTCCAGACCCGCTACGATTATGACCCGTATGGGCGACGAACAAGGATCAGTGGCAGCCTCGATGCCGATTTCGGGTTCACCGGCCATTATTACCATCAACCTAGCGCCATGCATTTGGCTTGGTTTCGCGCCTATGATGCTGATTTGGGAAGATGGATCAGCCGCGATCCCATCAGGGAAGAAGGCGGGCTGAATCTGTATGGCTACGTGAGAAACAATCCACTAAACTGGGTTGATCCTTTCGGGCTAGCCGCAATCTATACTGACCAGACGAACGGGCGGACTTACTTTAATCCTAACCCTGAGTCGCCTGGACCCATCGTCAGTTGGGACTCGCGAAGCTCTGTTAAGCCGAATTCTTTGCCAGGCGCCGCTGGGCCGTACGACTCGGCGAATGTTTATCCAACTCGGGGACCTTACCGAGATAATGCCGACGCCTACGGCCCGAATGACATCTTGAGGACGGACGACTATAGAGGCAGGTGGCTGCACGGTGGAGGTTCAGATTTGGATGATCCACTCGCTCCAAGGCAGGGATGGGAGTCGACTCACGGCTGCACACGCCTGCAAAACGACGACATCCAAGACTTAGTAAAGCGAGTCAGGGATTTCAGACGAGCTAATCCAGGAGTTCCCATTCCCTATTCGCGATCTGCTCCGCCGGTGGGAGATTTTCCAAGTCTTTTTCCCGGCGGCGGGATCGGTTGACGAATATGGTTCACCGCCATTTTGCACCGCTACGCTGGTGCGGTTTAATGATTGTGCTGCTCACTCCAGTCTTAACACGAGCCGCGGACACTACCTCGCATTCATTCTCGATCGCGAGAATATTGCGCACGGAGGCTTTCAAACCCACGTTTCCGACCGAGAAGGCGCTCATCAAAACGTATGGCGCAGGCATTCTTGAACGCATCCACAACGAGGCATTTCGCATTTATCACGACAAGAAAGCGGGACTGTGGGTTGGATGTCGAGTCGAGGAGGACGATCAGCTTTATCGACCGATCACCGGAATTGTATTAAGCAAACTGCCCCTCAGTCGCAATAGGTCGGTTCCGGAAGTCACCCTTAGTTATACACGCCTACATGAACTGCGGATTGGCGATTCCGTAGGCGAAGTTCTTCGGAGATGCGGAGAGCCGCGCAGAACTTATATGACCCCTTGGGCACAAGAGCGATCCCTACTCGTTTACGAATATTTTCCAAAGCAACTGAGCGAGGGATCCTGTTTACGGTTCTATGCGCAAAACGATACGGTGGTAGCGATGTCCTTTTCGTCCGAGGAGTGATTCTTGAAACGGCATCGCGGTCACCGCCTTGGGCAAGAAGACCCGGCATGCATCGCGCCAGCGCAGCACTCGCCCCAAATCCCCTAACGAGTTCTGCGCTGTCACGCCGCGTGCTCCCGAAGCCCCCTCCGCTGTCTGCCTGCCTCGACCCCTGTCGGGGTCACGTCCGCTGCTTGCACGAGCCGCCCGCTAAAAAGAGTGAGTGCTCGTTCCTCGCGCAAGAGAAAGCCGGCTATCATACAACAGCGGTGAGGCAAAGTGCCGCCTTGAATCTGCCGCTCTCCTGGAAGGAGGCCTCCGGCAGGGGCGGTGCACTGCGGCTCCTTCGTCGCTCCGTCACATTTACCTCACCGCGCATTGTATGATCTAGTGCGGGCAGCGGGCGCGCCCCCGAAAGGGTCCGGGCAGGCAGCCGGCTGCGGGGGCGAAGACCCGAAAAAGAACCCGGCCCAAGGCGGTGGCCGCGATGCCGTCGCGCTGACGCGAGTCAGGCCTGACGGCCGGGAAAAGAAACGAAACGCTAGCGCGGCAATCAACGCGTGAGGGTCGCTGCGCT
>VBQB01000358.1 GCA_005887855.1 Verrucomicrobiota bacterium
ATAATCTCTAAAATCTGCCTGAATCCGTGGACAGATGTTGCGTCATTGTGTCTATCGTTGCTTGCTTTTGTGGTCGCGCATAGCCAAAAAAGTAGGCGATGCGCATTTTTGTTCCTAAAGAAACGGCTCTCGGAGAAAAACGCGCGCCGGTTGTGCCAGAGACGGCAAAGAAATTGGTGGCGCTGGGCGCTGAAGTTGCGGTTGAGACTGGCATCGGCGCTTCAATCCATCGCAGCGACGCGGAATACGAGAGTGCTGCGGCTTCCGTGATTGGCGATCACATAGCCGGACTGCGCGATGCGGACATTGTGCTGCGATTGCGAACGCCGCCGCTCGACGAAGTGGCACATCTTCGCGAGGGCTGCGTTCACAGCATGGAGATGATTCCACGTCTAACCGTGACGCAGAAGATGGACGCGCTTAGTTCGCAAGCGAATCTCGCCGGTTATCTCGCGGTGATTCTCGCCGCCGAAGAGCTTGACCGGATCTTTCCGATGATGATAACCCCGGCTGGCGCGATCCAACCCGCGCGGGTTTTTGTCATTGGTGTGGGTGTCGCAGGTTTGCAGGCGATCGCGACAGCGAAACGGCTCGGCGCGCGGGTGGAAGCGTTCGACACTCGCCCGGTAGTCGAAGAACAGGTGAGGTCGCTTGGGGCGCGATTCGTGAAGGTTGACCTGGGCGAAACGGGCCAAACCGAGCAGGGCTACGCCAAAGCGCTCACCGAAGAACAACTGGCCGCACAACGAGGGGTGATGGCGAAACATTGCGCGCTAGCAGACGTAGTCATCACGACAGCGCAGGTTTTTGGCCGAAAGGCGCCCGTCATTGTGACAACCGAGATGGTGCGGGGGATGAGACCAGGCAGCGTCGTGGTCGATCTTGCAATTGAGACGGGTGGAAACGTTGAGTGCGCAGAATTCGACAAGATCGTGGAAGTGAACGGCGTTCGTATCTTTGGCTACGCCAATATGCCTTCGCGCGCGGCCGTTCCTGCGAGCGAAATGTATTCGAACAACATCGGCAGTCTGGTCGAGCATCTTTGGAACAAAGAGCGCAACGGCATCGTTATTGATCCGGCGAACGAATTGCTCCGCGGTTGTCTCATCACGCATGCGGGCAGCGTCGTGAACGAAACAATCAAAATGCACCACCACTTATGATCGCCATCCTAATTTTCATTTTTGTCCTCGCTGCCTTCCTTGGGTTCGAGCTGATCTCGAAGGTCCCATCGCAGCTGCACACACCTTTGATGTCTGGTTCAAACGCAATTTCCGGGATCACCATCGTTGGAGCG
>VBQB01000013.1 GCA_005887855.1 Verrucomicrobiota bacterium
GGAAATGCCGGGGCATACTTGAATCTGGTCTGGCCGCTAGCCGCAGGTCTGGCCGTGCGCGCTTTTACGACGTCATCCCGTCCCGGCATGCGCGCATTGTGGATGAGCGTGTTTATTCTGACTCTTGCCGCAGTTGTGGCTAACACGTCGCGAATGGCCCAACTGATCGCGCTTTTGTTGTTTATCGCCCTTTGCGTGAAACTTGGACCGATGCTTCTACGAAAACTTTCGCGCATTAAAAAAAATATCGTTGTCGCTGGCGCGATCGCGATTTTTTTGACATTGGTTGCGCTTGGCCAGGCGACTCACTTGGAGCAACCGTTGAACCGCTGGCAATCAGCGAGTGAACGGATTCCAAACGATGCCCGTTGGCGAGCATCCCGCGTCGCGATCAGCGCGCTACCTGACGCCGGATTTTTCGGGTTCGGCCCGGGAACTTTTCGCGTTGTATTTCCGTCTTACAACAGCGTGTCAATCAACCACGTTCCCGGCACCTGGAGATTCTTGCACGAAGACTATCTTCAGACGGTGCTGGAGTGGGGCTGGGTTGGAAGCGGCTCATGGGGCTTGCTATTTTTCGGAGGAATGGTGATCGCCATTCGTAGTTACAAAAAGCCCTGGGCGCGAGAGTGGACGCCGCGGAGGCGTTTGCTCCAGCCCTTCGTTATTGTTGCGCTCGCCGGCGTGGCGCTACACGCACTTATCGATTTTCCCTTTCAGATTGCCTCGATCCAACTCTACGTGGCCACCTATCTTGGACTTTGCTGGGGAAGCAGTTCTTGGAAGCAGAATTTGTAGGGCGTTTCCGTGAAACGCCGATTTAATCAGTTTGGCGTCTGACACAGACGCCCTACAATATTTACGATCTACGACGCGCCGTTATCCTTGTGATCAGATCTAGACCGGCGATCGTAGCTGACAGAATATGATCCCTCGCCGGCGCCGTAACCATGCGAGGCGTAGTAATAGTAATAGCCAACACCGCGGCCGCGATGCAGGCGATTCAGTACCAGACCGGCCGGTCGAATTCCTGAACTTGCCAGTAAGGAAATTGCGCGGTGAACGGCTTGGCGTGGCGTTTTCCCAGCTCGAAGAACAATGCACACAGTCTGCACATACGGCGTCATCAGCAGCGTGTCACTAACTGCGAGGATCGGCGCACTGTCGATCACGACTCGATCAAAAAGTCGCGCTGCCTCAGTGACCAATTGACCAAAGAAAGGGCCGGCCAGGATCTCGGCTGGATTGGGCGCACGTCGTCCCCCTGCCAGGACGGAAAGCTGCCCTCCCGTAGCAGTGAGAATGTTTCCAGCTGTGGCAATCTTCCCCGGCAGCCTTGTCCTCGTCGGAATTATTTTTTTTCATGGCCTCCGGGAAACGGAAGATTCTATGCATGTTTGGCCGGCGCAGGTCGCCGTCTATAAGAAGAACCCGATAACCTTGTTGCGCGAGCGCGAGCGAATAATTGGCGCTGGTGAAACTCTTTCCTTCGTTAGGCACAGCGCTGGTAAATAGCGAAACCTTGCGTTGAACTTCCGGACCCAGCAGGGAAAGCGCCGCGCGCAAATTGCGAAAAGCTTCCGCAGCCGGGCCTTCGGGAGTTTCCACCACAACGCGATAATTTGATCTTCCAAAAGATCTGCTTCGTCGCTTCAATCGCGAGACTTTGGCTTCCTCGCCCGTTTCCGGAACAGCCGCGAAGACAGGCAGTCCAAACGCCGCTTCCGCATGATCAACAGTTTTGATGGAACGATCGAGTGTGTCGGCGCCAAGCACAAAGGCGAGGCCAGCCACCAATCCTCCGAGCAGCCCCAGGGCGATCGCCTTCGTGGGACTGGGACTAACAGGTGTATACGGAAGAGGCGAATGCTCGATAACACTCACTGCATTCGTCTTCGTGTCCTTTGTTAAGCTCGTCTCTTTGATCTGGCGGAGAACGCTCTCGTAGAGGGCGCGATCGGTCTCAGCTTGCCGGGCCAACTCCTGATATCCGATTGCTGCGCGGTTTAGCGCGACGGCCGCGCCCTGTTGGTCTTGCAGTGCTTCCTGCAAATTTGCTTCGGTCGCCTTGGCCTGTTCAATCGCGTTACGCAGAATCGCAGGTTGCGCCATGACCGCTCGATGAAGCTTTTCCTTCGTCTCTGCCAGCGCGGCTCGCGCCGCCATCATCTTCGGATGCCTTTCCTTATATCGTAAAGCTAAAGTGGCAATTTCCGCTTCTACCTGCGTAACGCTGCGCCGCGCTTCGTTCACCAACTCTGTCGCGGAAATACTCGGAATCGCGAGCAAAGCCTCGATATTTTCGCCCGACTGCTCGATTTGCTTGAGCTCGCCTTCAAGGCGAAGCCGGTCGGCCTTGGCTGCCGTCAATTTGGTGTTCAGCTCCTGCAGCTTGTCCTCGACCAATCCACCGCGGGTTCCACCAGCTCCCGCCCCTGATCCAGTCTGCGAACCTGTGGCAGCGGTGCCACCGCCAAGTTGTAAGGCGTCAGGGGTTTTCGCTTTGTACTCAGCAACGGCCGCCTCACTCTTTTGGAGATTGATCTTCAGTCGTTCTTCTTCCTCCAGCAAATAGCGCAGTGCATCCTGACTGAAGGCAGCGCGGCGCTCGATCGAATTGCGGATATACTCGCGGCCGATCGCTTCGGCGAGGCGCTGTGCCATAGCCGGATCGCGGTTCGTCACGTACAAATCGATCAGACGCGTGCCGCGACGGATCAGCGGCTTTACCATGTTCGCAAGTGGGCGGCTCAATGCTTCTTCGAGCGGCGTAAAAGTTGTTACCCCACTGGCATTGTCCGTCTTGTTCTTGACGGGCGATACATCGGGCCGCGGCGTCGTCTTGGATGGATCACTACTGGTGATATTCTGACCAAGAAGCGCGCGGCCACCATCCTCAGCCAGGCCTTCGGAGCGTATGACTCGCGCGAGAAGGGTCTGGTTGGTGAGATTTTGCTCGATTGTGCGCATCGCTTCCTGGCTGGCCAGAAACGTCGACCGTAAACGCGAGGCCGATTCCTCCGTCGAGACGACAGTTGGTTCCTGAAACTCAACTTCCAGCACAGTATGACCCTGATAAAGATTCGGTGTCCGCGCGAGATAACCGAGCCCGAGAAAGAGACCGGCCAGAACACAGAGTGCGACGATCCAGATTCTCTCGACGAGCGAATGCCAGAATTGCCGCAAATCGAACCCGCGCTTTGGCCCCGCGTACTCTCCCGGCAAATGCGGTAACGCTGCGTTGTTGCGATTTGGCAGAGCACCATCTGTCGTTGCAGAGGACGAAGGATTTATCACAAGAAAATTGTCTCTCGAACGGAATTCTACACGCGAGCAGGGCGCTCGGAAAGGCGCGGCCGCAAAAACTTTCGCTTAAAAAATGCTTTCCCCGACGGTGACTGTGTCGCCCGGCTCGACGCGAAAACTTCCGCCGCTGCCCCGTGTGAACCGCTTCGCGTTGACTTTGAAAATCTGATCGCCTCCTGCCGCGGTTTGTCGTCGCACGCTGACTCTTTCCGGCGCGGCGATGCGCGTGTAGCCTCCTGCCATTGCGATTGCTTCCAACAAATCGATACCACCGGGACTCCCATCCGGCATTTCATAACTGCCCGGCCGATTTACTTGACCCAAAACCGAGAAGCGCCGCTTCGCATAACCAACGAGCATCACATTCACCCTTGGATTCACTAGATAATCGTGCGCATAAAGTCCTGTGAGCTTTGAAGCCGCCTGGGTCAGTGTCAGTCCCGCCAAATGGATCGAACCAAGCAATGGCACGCTTAAGTTGCCTTCGCCGTTCAATCGCCCATTCGCGCGCAGATCGTCTTCGCCGAAAACCTCGACTGCGATCTGGTCGTTCGGGCTCAAAATGTAACCGGCGGGCGCGCTGACCCCGATATTTGATGTCGGCGCGGAAACCGCGGGCGGGAGTGCCGCGGTCGGTGAGGAAGGCTGTGACGCGGCCGACCCGGGAGTGACTTGCGCCAGTGAGATGCCCGGGAGCAACGAGATCGCGAACGCCACTAGCAAACACCACCAGAGGGTTCTTGCGCGCAGTCGATTCAGATCCTGGCTAAAATCTAAAGGTAGTCCGGACGCCGACCTGATTATCATAGAAACTAAAAAAATTGATCGAGCTGAAGTCCTGGCGGTGGAGATAATAGGCACCGGCACTCCAGAATCTGGTGATCAGTACGTCAACAGAAGGTTCGACAAAATAGTAGTTATCATTCCGCGTTGCATTCACTCCGCTGACCGTGCTGAAATAATCGGCGTTCTCATACCCAGCTGCGAGACCAAGGTAAATGCGCTGCAGCAGACGCTGCTGGATGCGGAGAATCACATCTGTTACCGCGAAATCCTGATCGGGGAAAAATCCGGAATTAAGCATACGCCGATCCGCAGTCAGCGTGACAGTCGTACCGTCGAACGGGTGGTAGAGGGCGCCGGCCTGAAAGACAGGTGAAGTGCGTTCCCCTCGGTTGCCGTCGAACTGACGGAACTCAACGCCGGCAGAAGCGGTAAAGCTCAGCTTGGCTGTTGCTTGATAGCTGAGGCGCACATTCGCTTGCTCGAAGGTTTGATCCGGATTCGGATCGTCGACCAGATCATAGCCCGCGGTGCCGCCAATGCCGACTACTACCTTTGGGGTCCAATTATAATTAATATAAAGACCACCCGAAAAAATTTCGGAGCTAATGAAATCGGGATAGTCATAAATAGAGGCATCAAATTCGCCGGTTAAAAATAGTTTGCCGCTGAGCTCATAATTTGCTCTCAGCCGTGTGGTAAAGAGATTCAGCCGCGTGGGTGTGCTTACGTCGACGTTTGCTTGCAGTCCAGTCGTGTCGAGCGTGCTGTTAAGGTTCGCGCTATCAAGTATGGCCACGTCCTGGCTCAGATTCAGCGTCAAACGGCTGAACCGATACTGACCTTCGAGGTGGATCAGATGCTCAACGGCATCCTTTTCCGAGTGATCGACGAACAGAATGATACTCGGCATGTAATCCAAACGGATGTAGTTTCCCCCGCGCCCTTCGATGTCGCCGAACCCAAGGGTTACCCCAGGCTCGATCGCGAAATAGTAATCGGATATCCGGTCCGTATGGCTGATATTGATATTGTCGTCATAAACTCCCCGAATAGTCAGCCGCAGATTGTAGTGAAAGCGGCGCGGTTCGGCTGAGGAATCATTCTCACCAGCGGTTGCCGCGCCTTTGGCGTCGTATGTACCAACGGGATACGGCAGTGAGGGAGGCGGTGGAAGGGGATTAGTCTGCGCCATCGTGTATTCAGCCGAAGAAGGCAATGGCTCTTCTTTGATAGCGTCTTGTGCTCGAACAGAAACGACGCAAACGATAAAAATTCCCATCTGCAAGGCCAGGCCGATGCCCCGGGGCCCACTGAAGATTCCAGCGCGGGCCCGTGTTGAAAATCGAGATGGCATCGGAGATGGAATCTGAGGTGCTAGCTAAAAGGCGAGGCGCCATTGACCTGGTAGCGTACCTTTGTCCATAAAGGAGGCAGTACTAAAGGCCCGACGGAGGTTGTTCCGGGGAAACAACCTCTTCGGAGCGAAAGTTAGCTGGATCGGTCGCAGTGATTGTCCGCGGCTCAACGAAAGCGTTGGCCTCTTGACACGGTTGGACAGCGTTCGCTGCTGCGACAACACAATCGCGCAGTAAAGGTGCCGCAGCTACCGCAGCTCTCACAATTTCTCTGGTCGCCGCCGGATGCGCATCAATTGCCGCCCGAATGATGCAGTCAATGTCTTCGCACGAAATTTGCTTGCGGCTGACGCTTAAAGCGGCCACCACAATTTTGTCCGTCAGATCAGGCCGGGCTCGCACGGCCGCCCCTACATAGTCACATAGCTGGCGCGCATTTGAGCGAACAAAGAGCGAATTGAGCGCTCGCATGAATTGGTCAGGCGTCGCCGTGCCCGGGCTACTGGCGCCTGCCACCCTTATCGCTCGCGATAAATCAGGATTGCCGGTTACCCCGCCGGCAGCCCCATGCTGCTTTTGGATTTCTTGCTCGATTAGAGGCGCGCTCGGCAAACGCCGAAAGTCTTTGATGAGCGGCGAAGTGAGCACCTGGTTAAGATCGACGTCGACGGGATCTTCCAATCTGTTACTGATCGGGTCAAAAGTCAGTTTCTGCCCGGCATGAACAAGAAGCGATTGCCCCACACTATCCAGGTGCATGCATGCGGTTCCTTCGAGCACGACGAATGAAGTGGTTCCGTTCGGATTGACGTTACCCAGCACAGTTGTGCCCGTAATCGCGGCCGTGACGGCCCCCATCTTGACTTTTGCGCCGCCGGAATGTTTCGGCACATAAAGCAAAAATTGGCCGCTACCCAGATCAATGCTTCGGGCCCCTTTGCCGACACTAAAGATAGTCTTCTCGCCGAGGCGCGTAATCGTTTGATCCTTGAAAGTCAGCTCACTCCGGGACTGAACACCGGTCCGCACCGCCGTGCCTTGGCGAACATTATCGTTCACCGCAGCCGGACGCGGTGACGCGTTCGATGGGAGCAAGCGAACGTCCTGGATGACTTCAGTCACTCGGGCTTCTTTAAGCTCGGCCGCGGTCATCTCGGTTGGGAGCCAGGTCACAAACGCAAACGAAAGCGACGCGATCGTCAAAATGAAACGAAAATTGATATTCATACGCATATTAATTAATACCTCTACGACGCCGATCCTTATGAAGGTATCGCGGATCGCTGTCAAGCGCTTAGGTGGCGGGCGCCAAAAGTGTCCACGGTTTAGAGCTCAATTCGGAGCAATTCGTGTTGCCATGGGACCAGCAACGTTGCGGCGTGGGTCTCATCCCCAGCGATCGCCTCGAGCGTGCTACGAGACGCGATAAAGGCCGGCTCCAGATCGAGTTCTCTTGCCGCGCGGTCGCGTCGCTGTCGGAGTTGTTCGGTCCGGCGTACCGTCTCGGGGTTTGGTCGCGTCCCAAAGCGGCGGCGCGAAACCGGCCATTCCGCTTCAGGCAACTGTAACGCGCTCTGCGCTGCGTGGCGAAATGTCTGCCGCCGCCGGGAGGAAAAATATCGGTAATCAGGCACGCTTTCCGCGGCGAAACTTACAGCCGCATTCAGCAACTCGTCATTATGCAAAACATGAAACGGAGGACGGTCTGCCGCCTCCGCTTCTTTCTCGCGCCATCGCCAAAGGGCGCGGAGGACGGCGGCCGCGGGGCCCGACAACGCGGCAGATCCGCGGATGCGCCAAAGTTCATCCTCGTCGCGGACACGCTCCACCTCCGCCTGCGCGATTGCGCGCTGGCACGACTGCCGCAACCAATCGAGCCGATCATGTTCTCTCAGCTGCGATTCGAGCCGATCGGCGAGCGGCAACAAGTAATGTGTGTCATTCATCGCGTACTCGAGCATCCGCACGGAGAGGGGACGTCGCGCCCAATTTGCCTTTTGCGAACCCTTGCCGAGGTCAACATCGAAATGTCGCTTTACCAAAGCGGCCAGACTAAAATCGCGGATCCCGAGCAGGCGTGCGGCAATCACCGTGTCGAAAATCCGGCGTGCCGCAAAGTTCAGACCGCGGCGAAGCAATCGCAGATCGAAATCCGCGCCGTGCAAAACAATTTCCTTGCGTTCCAACGCAGCGGATAACGGTGCGAGATCGACGTTGGCCAGTGGATCGACAATGTAATCGTGCACCTGTAGCCGGGATCGGTGATCCCGGCCCGGGTCTGAGCCCCGCTGCTCCCAACCGGCATCACCAATGCCGGCTACAACATCTCGCCCCGGTAGACTGATTTGTACCAGACACAGTTTTTCCCGATAACAATGGAGGCTGTCGGCTTCGGTATCGACCGCCGCGCGATCGACCTTTTCAATTTGCGAGAGCAGCTCGGCGAGCTGTAGAGCGCTTGCGATCACCTCAATCCGCTCAAGAGCAGCTCCGCGTTGGTCTTGGTCGCTTCCAGATTTTCGATCAATTTTTCCATCGCCTCGATCGGAGGAAGCGCCGCCATCGTCTTCCGCAGCAACTGCACGCGTTCCCATTCATCGGGATGATACAACAAGTCTTCGCGCCGTGTAGCTGACTGTAAAATGTGGATCGCGGGATAAAGCCGCTTCTCCTGCAGCGCGCGATCGAGATGCAGCTCCATGTTGCCAGTGCCTTTGAATTCTTCGAAAATCAATTCATCCATCCGGCTGCCGGTCTCGATCAATGCGGTCGCGAGAATCGTCAGGCTGCCGCCTTCTTCAACATTGCGCGCCGAGCCGAAAAATTTCTTCGGCTTGGTGAGCGCTTTCGCCTCGACGCCGCCCGACATGATCCGTCCTTTGCCCGGCTGCAAACTGTTATATCCGCGCGAAAGCCGTGTGATGCTGTCGAGCAAAACCACCACGTTCTTTTTCAATTCCACCAAACGTTTGGCGCGCTCCAGCACCATCTCCGCTACCTGCACGTGCCGATGAACGTTCTCGTCGAAGTTCGAATGATAAATCTGGCAGTCAATTTCTTGCTCCAGATCGGTCACTTCTTCGGGCCGCTCGTCCACTAACAGCAGGATGAGCACGATCTCCGGATGATTTACGCGAATCGCCTTTGCGATTTCCTTGAGCAGGATTGTCTTGCCCACTCGTGGCGGCGCGACGATGAGACCACGTTGCCCGTGTCCGAGCGGCGCCAGCAGATCGACCGCCCGAGCGCTGATGGAATTCGTCTGTGGATTTTCCAGCATGATCCGGCCCTGCGGGAATTGCGGCGTCAGTTTGTCGAAGTCGGTCGGCTCCGTCCACTGCTCGGCCGGTTGGCCCTCGATCGTTGTCACTTGTTCAAGGGTGAGGAACTTCTCGCGATGCCTTGGTAGACGTATCGTCCCGGCAAGCTCTTGGCCGGGCCGCAGGTGATATTGCTCAATCACTGCGCGCGGAATGGACACATCCTCAGGGACAGGCAAAAAGTTCAATTTCGGCCAGCGGAGCATGGCGAACGAATCGCTCACCTGATCGAGAAAGCCGTCCGCGGTAACGATTGCCCCGGTGGCCAATGCCGCGCGGATTATATCGAGAACGTGCTGATGACGCGAGCGCCCAGGATGCAAATGCAGATCCAAATCGCGCGCCAACGATTCCAGTTCTTCCCCCGAAAGTTCCTGCAGGTCGTTTAGATCGAGCGAGCGCGCTGTAGCCGGGATCATTGATCCCGGCATCTCCCGCTCTCCTGTGGTGGCGGCCGTGTCGGCCGTAAGCCCGCCATCCGCAGGCGACACGCCTGCCGCTGCATCCTTCCTCTTAAACGACCGAGATGTTTCTACTTTTTCGTCCATGATTGCTGTTGCCAGAGCGCCACAAGAAACCGCGCTTGGACGGCGAGCGCCGCACGATCGTCGTTATTCCACATCACGTGGTCGGCGCGCCTGATTTTTTCGCTGAGTGACATTTGTGAGTTGATCATTTGTTCCGCCGCGGGCCGTTCGAGCGATGTGCGCTCCATCAGCCAGCGTAGTTGGGTCTTGGAAGAACAGGCGACCACGACTACTCGATCACACAAGGTCTCACCGCCGGTTTCATAAAGAAGTGGAATATCAGCAAAGAAAAAATCGGGAGAGTTGCGATGCGTTTCCGCTTCCGTGCTCCATTGGCGGCGAATCCGCGGATGAAGAATCTCTTCGAGAGCGCGCTTTTTTGCCGCGTCGCCGAATACTATGGCGCGAAGTCTGTCTCGATTCAAGTCCCCGGTGTCCGAGAAAATTCCGTTGCCAAATTCGCGACGAATTTCTTTTTTAACTCCCTGGTCAAGATCGACAAGTTGGTGCGCAACCTGATCAGCGTCGAAAAATTTGGCCGCGGGAACGATCTCGCGCAAACATTCGCAGAAGCTGGTCTTCCCTGTGGAAATTCCGCCAGTGATCCCGATGACAGCCATTCAAGTGAGGATAAAACGCAGCCGCGGTTTTAGAGCGGCTTCATTCTCCACGTCAGCGACGATTTGTCCAATCTACGTAGCGCTCTTTGAGCAAAAAACAAAAAGCCGCGCGGTCAAGCGCGATGGCTGAGTGTAAAATAATAGGTAGTGGTGATTGAGAGCCTGCCCTGAGCGAAGCCGAATGCGTCGATCGCCCTATCTCTGATTGTTGAGAACCATCTGCGGCACTGATTTGCTTCCTTCAAGTCCGCCAGTCGGACGGACTCGTCCCGTGGCGAGCTGGGCGCTCACCTTCTGGATCTGCGCTGCCTGCTCTTCGAGACGCGCAATCACACGCTCCATTCCTTTCTGTAGTCGGGTGATGGTCGCTTCTTGTTCCTGTACTTTGCGGTGCTCTTTGAGGAACTCGTTTAGCAACATTGCATTCACCGCTTCGTAGCGAACGGTATAAGGCTTGCCTTCCTCGTCGCGCGCGACCAGATCGGGGTTGACCTTTTCCACTTCCTCGGCCACGAGGCCAAACTGAGGGATGCCGTCAGGGTCCAGCTCTTTCTTGTAGTGAAATG
>VBQB01000359.1 GCA_005887855.1 Verrucomicrobiota bacterium
CTATGAAGTCGCAGGGAATGAGTCGCGTTCCCTGATGGATCAACTGGTAAAAAGAATGCTGGCCGTTGGTTCCCGGCTCACCCCAGTAAACGGGGCTGGTATCGCATGAGACTTTGCTTCCATCAAGCGTGACATGTTTGCCATTGCTCTCCATTGTCAGCTGTTGGAGATAAGCTGGGAATCGCTTCAGGTATTGCTCGTACGGAAGAACCGCTACTGTCGCCGCGCCGAAAAAGTCGTTGTACCAAACAGACAGTAGCCCCATGAGAACCGGCAGATTGCGCTCAAAGGGCGTTGTGCGGAAGTGCTCGTCCATCTGGTGGAAGCCGTCTAACATGGCGTGAAAGTTATCAGGGCCGATCGCAATCATCGTTGAAAGCCCGATGGCCGAATCCATCGAATAGCGCCCGCCAACCCAATCCCAGAACCCAAACATGTTGGCAGTATCAATGCCGAACTTCGCCACTTCCGAAGCATTGGTCGACACCGCAACAAAATGTCTGGCGACCGCCTTTTCATCGCCTCCGAGAGCTGCAAGTAACCAATCGCGGGCGGTGCGCGCATTCGTCATCGTTTCGAGGGTCGTGAAAGTTTTTGAAGAAATGATGAAAAGAGTTTCTGCCGGCTCGAGGTCCCAAACGGCCTCAGCGAAGTCGGTACTGTCTACGTTGGAAACGAATCGAAAGGTCATGGCTCGCTCGCTATAATGCTCCAATGCTTCATAGGCCATCACCGGCCCTAGATCAGAGCCACCGATTCCGATGTTGACGACGTTGCGAATGCGCTTGCCATTATAGCCTTTCCACGCGCCGCTCCGCACGCGGTTGGAGAAGTCGGCCATCTTGTCGAGGACGGCATGAACCTGGGGCACCACATTCAGGCCGTCCACGACGATGGAGGCTTCTTTGGGAGCGCGCAGGGCGACGTGCAATACGGCCCGTTTTTCCGTGATGTTGATCTTCTCGCCCCTGAACATGGCGTCGATCCGCTCCCGGAGTCCGGATTCCTCCGCCAGCCGCAGAAGGAGTGTCATGGTCTCGTCGGTGATCCGGTTCTTCGAATAGTCGAGGTAGATGCCCGCCGCCTCGGCCGTCATCCGCTCTCCGCGCTTGGCGTCGTCCGCGAAAAGCGTCCGGAGTTCATTTTTAAGTTCCTTTCATTCCCTTCTGGTCGTGTACTGCTATCCCGGCGTCCTTTTCTTACTAGCCAGAGAGTGATCCAGGTTCGTCGTGTCCTTCATTTATGGGAACGCCCGGATCCAGTTCTACTATTTTCTGCGCCATCTCGGCTTTTCTCTAAAATAGTCGCTTCCGTGGCACGCGTACGTCGAAAATCGGTCAGCTAGAGGCGGGATTTAGAGTCCGGATCGCCAGCGAGAGTATGGCTCTGGAAACGGCACTTAGCATCAGGCTAATACGGATTAACGCTCCGATTATTTCCGGAGAAGCTGGTGGCCACTGGCTGATCATTAATATCCCAAGGACCAAAGTGCCGATGTTCGCTCAAGTAGGCCGAGAAGGGTCAGGTGAAATCGGACCCTGGTTAGGCCCGACCGCGCCGTTGTAGGTCGGACTAGCTTTCGTACTTAAAGGACAGCTGTAATCGAGTTCGGTACTCGGTCACTTTGCCGTCTTCGATCTTCACATCCATTTTGACAACCTCGGCAATGCGCAGATCACGCAGCGTACCCGCGGCGGTCTCCACCGCAGTCTTTGCCGCATCCTCCCAGGATTGCGCACTCGTGCCGATTACTTCCGTTACTCTGTAGACTGAATCTGTAGATTTATCTTTGCTGGCCATAATGTTTCCTTTCTATCTGTGGTCTGATCTTCCGATTACATCCGTTTCCAAGCAAGTCACGTCACGTTCGTCAATCAGCAACTTCCAGTAACCCACGATGTCGCTGAACAACACGTGTCCGATATAGAATTTTACATCTGCGGAATGGTCGGGCGGCATCTGACTTGTGCTCACGTTTAATGTGCGGCAGTGATCCGGCACAACATTGACAAAGGTTTCAATCTATCTGGCGAGGACGCCCGCGTGCTCTGGCCGGAACGACGAAGAGCCGAGTGCGAAGAGCCGTCCGTGAGCGAGGCCAACGATTTACGGCCGCACTTCGACTGTCATCATCATGCCTTTGTCTTCGTGTTTGACGACATGGCAGTGAAACACGAAGCGCCCGAGAATTTCTGGATTTGTGAAAGGGACAATGAGCTTGGCCTCGCCCGGTTTCCCATTCTGGGCCGGCGGAACGCTAAAGGTGTCGCGAAGGCCGTCGAAATCTGCGGGCGCGCCATTTACCTCTGTAACCAGAAATCCCGTCTGATGAATGTGAAAGTCGTGGTATTGGGAATCTTTGTTCAGGATCGTCCATTCCTCGGTGTCGCCGAGCTTCACAGTTACGTCGGTCCGGTTCTCATCGAAGACCTGGTCGTTTATGAAGAACGCTGTCTTTTGCTGGTTGACGGAAAATGCGAACGTGCGCCGATTCGCAATGGGACTTGAGCGCAGGGCGTCCACATACAGCGGTTGGCCCACGTGCTGCGCGCTGACTTTTGCTTCTTCCGCTGCGACGTCGCCCACTGGGCCGCGCGACACCACCGTTCCCAAATCCACCTCGGGCAATGGCGGCTGACGTTCATCGAACTTGAACTCGACTGACTTGAATGCGTATCGGCCGGCCTGGCCGCCAACGACGATCGCTGAAAATCGTTGACCAGGTCCCAAAATTATTTCCTGCATCCTGATCGGGCGCGGGACGAAGTAACCGTCTCTTCCAATAAGGTAGAAAGGCATTCCATCAATCTTCAGGCGCAGAAAACGGTCTGCTCCGATATTGCCGATCTGCCAGAATTGCGCTTCGCCCGCTCGAATGGGAATGATCGGCGCTACGATGCCATTGACCGTAACCAACTCCTCATAATCAGCCCGGCCGATGGGATGATGCTTTAGGAGAAGAATCCTTTCAGTGAGACCTTTCAAGAAAGGATATAGGCGCTCGCTACCTGCAACAACGATTCCTCCGGACATCCCGCCGATGATCTGTCGGTCGACGTCTCCGTGCGCGTGCGGATGATACCAGAACAGCCCGACATGCTTCTCGGGGATTTTTATTTCATATGTGAACGTCTGGCCGGGAGCTATGTGCAGAAACACATTGTCGCCGTTGTTCAACGGAGAAACACCTAGGCCGTGAAAATGCAAGTTTGTTTCCTGGGGTAGGTGATTATGTAGCGTTACAGTCACG
>VBQB01000363.1 GCA_005887855.1 Verrucomicrobiota bacterium
CAAGGCGTTTCTAACCGAGATATTTGCTGAGCCGCGCGCGCAGTTCGGTTCGGGCACGAAAGAGAACGCTTTTTACCGCAGGCACAGAAAGATCGAGGACCTCGGAGATTTCCTCATAGCTGAGCTGCTCATAGCGCCTCAAAATCAGAGCCATGCGCTGACTCTCTGGAAGTTCCGTGATCGCCTCCTCGATTGCTCGCTGCAGCTCATTCTCCAAAAGTGATGCGTCCGGGGTCGGATTGGTTGTGTCTTTCAAAGGAAATTCTTCGGCGCCGGGTTCAGTTTGGAGCGGGACATGCGCGTGACGCTTGGAACGGCGCAACTCATTGAAAACGAGGTTGCGGGTAATTTTCAGCAACCAAGTGGTGAACTTTGCGCGCGGGACATATCGGCGCGCGCTTTTCCAGACTCGGATGAAGACTTGCTGCGCGATATCTTCGACATCTGAGTTGCTTCCCAGCATGCGCGCCACCGTGCCAGCCACGAGACTTTGATGCCTTTCGATCAGTTGTTCGAATGCGCCCGTGTCGCCTCCGCTCACGAGGCGCATAAGCCGCACATCTTCAGCGTCTTCGTCCGACCTTCCCACAGTTCGTGGATCGTTGTCAGGCATCGGTCACTTAGACGTTTGCATGGGCGAAGTCTTGCTAACAATCCGGCAAATGGCGAAGATCCGTTTCTTTGCCACATTCCTTGCCATGGTTTTTGTTGCAAGCCGGAAGCGCTCTGTGCATGCTTGGTTGCCCGGTGTCTTTGATCTGGGTTGCGGATGAATTACCTGCTTATTCCAAAAGAACTTAGGCCGATCGCCGAAAAAGTTGAAGCGCGGCAGCGAATCTCAGAGGCTGATGCTCTCACTCTCTATCGCTCGAATGATCTCAACGCGCTTGGAATTATGGCGAATGTCGTGCGCGAGCAAAAGAACGGCAACTACGCCACTTATATTCACAATCGTTACATCAATTACTCCAACATTTGCGTCCTCTCCTGCCAGTTCTGCGCCTTCGCTGCGAGGAAACGTGACGCTCACGCGTTCGAATACGCGATTGACGAAATTGTTGCCGCGGTCGGAGAAGCGCTTCGCGTCGGAATAACGGAGGTGCACATGGTCGGGGGGCTCCATCCGACCTTGAAAAAAGATTGGTATCTGAAGCTCTTGCGCGACCTGCGCGCGCTCGATGCCGATCTTCACATCAAAGCCTTCACCGCCATCGAAGTGCGCCACCTCGCACAGCGAATTTTTCACATGCCGATCCGTGACACGCTTGAAGTCTTGCGCGAAGCCGGCCTCGATTCAATGACCGGCGGCGGAGCGGAGATTTTCGATGCGGCCGTTCGTGACAAGATTTGCCGTGGGAAAGAAACTGCCGCGGAATGGCTCGACGTTCATCGGACCTGGCACCAAATGGGTGGCCGCAGCACGTGCACCATGCTCTACGGCCATGTCGAGACACTGACTCATCGTGTCGATCATTTGCGTCAACTACGTGACCTGCAAGATGAGACCGCTGGTTTCACAGGGTTCATTCCATTTGCCTTCGAACCGCAGACAACGGTGCTCTCGCACATAAAGGCTGCTTCGGCGGTTGAGGAGCTTCGTAATCTCGCCGTCAGCCGCATTTATCTCGATAACATTGACCATCTCACCGCCTATTGGGTCAGCATTGGGCTGCCGCTGGCACAGGTCTCGCTCAGCTATGGCGTGGATGATCTGCACGGCACGATCTTGGAGGAAAAAATCTTTCACATGGCGGGCGCCACTACTCCCCAGCAGCAAACGGTGGCTGCACTCGAGCATGCGATCCGTGAGGCCGGTCGCGAGCCGGTCCAGCGCGACAGCTTTTACCGGCATCTGCCTGCCTCGACGCGAAACGGAGCGAAACCCGCATCTGCAGCGGAAACTGAATTGACCTGCGCCTGATGTGGTAGGGCGAGATTCCGTCGAGTCGCTGCGGATCGGTTGCGTTAAATATCTCAACGCTCGTCCGCTCATTCGAGGATGGACGGGTCAGGTGGAATTCGATCATCCGTCGGCACTTTGCAAACGGCTTGCGAAGGGTGAACTCGATGTTGCGCTTGTTTCCAGTTTCGAATTTCTGCGCAATCCGATCTACCGAATTGTTAACGATGTTTCGATCTCTTCCGACGGACCGGTTTACAGCGTGGTGGTCGCGCATCATGGAGATATTTCCGAAATTGAGGAGATTGAACTCGACCCCGCAGCGGAAACTTCCGGCAATTTGCTGCGATGTTTGCTAGGGGAACTGAGGCTAAAGCCGCGCCTGATTCGGAACACAGACTTGCAGTCTGTGCGCCCAGCGGGTTTGCAACCCGCTGAATCGCAGACAGCGGAGAACATTTCCGCTCCGCGCACAGGCAGAATGCCTGTGTTCCAAGCGTCGCGTCGCGCGCATCTGCTGATCGGCGATCAAGCCATTCGCTTTCGGCAAAAGCACGGGCCGGAATTTCGGTTTTGGGACCTCGGCGAAGAATGGAAGAAGATTGTCGATCTTCCGTTTGTTTATGCGCTCTGGCTTGTCCGGCCCGAAGTGGTCGATGCAAAAACAATCGCGACCTGCTTGCGCGCCTTGCGCGATGAGAACCTGGCAAACATCGACGAGTTAACTGCAACCGAAAAGGATTTCGATCACGATTTTTGTGCCCACTATTACCGAGAATATCTTCGCTTCAGTTTTGGAGAAATGGAAAAGCAAGGTCTGCGCGAATTTCATAAGCGCTGCACCGAGCTGCGATTTCTTCCGCCAAAGCAATTCGACCTTCGAGCTTGGGATGTAGAGGTTCCGCTGCGTTTCATATGAAACGCAGCGCTCAACTCCGCATCGGGATTTCCGGTTGGCGCTACGTAGGATGGCGAGGAAAGTTTTATCCGAAAGGCTTGACGCAACATCGCGAGCTAGAATTTGCCAGCGGGACGTTTAACTCGGTCGAGATCAACGGCTCATTTTACTCCCTGCAACGATCGTCGAGTTATCAACGTTGGTATTCTGATACGCCGGACGATTTCGTTTTCAGCGTTAAAGGTGCGCGTTTCATCACACACATGAAAAAATTGCGCGATGTCGAAACGCCGCTGGCCAACTTTTTCGCTTCGGGCGTGCTCGCGCTTCGCGGAAAACTCGGCCCAATTCTTTGGCAACTGCCGCCCAACTTTGGCTGGGATCCAGAGCGCCTCACTAGGTTTTTCAAAATGCTTCCGCGTAATACCGCGCAAGCCGCCAAACTCGCGAAAAAGCATGACGACAAATTGAAAACGCGGGCCTGGATGAAAATCGATCCGGCAGCCGGACCGCTTCGCTACGCAGTCGAAGTTCGGCATCCGAGTTTTATGGTGCCGGAGTTCTTCGCGCTCTTGCGCAAGCATAAGATCGCCTTCGTGTTTGCAGACACCGCCAAGAAATGGCCTTACGCGGAAGATTTGACCGCCGACTTTGTTTACATCCGTTTGCACGGCGACAAGGAACTTTACGTCAGCGGTTACAATAACAAGGCGTTGGATTGGTGGGCCAACCGCATCGAGCATTGGCGCAAAGGAAAACAGCCGCGCGATGCCAAAACAGTCACGCGCCCCAAAGGGCGGGCCAAACAGCTCGACGTTTTCGTTTACTTCGACAACGACGCCAAAGTCTACGCTCCGTTCGATGCGCAAAGGCTGGCCACGCGTCTCGGACGTACGTAGACAATTCTCTGGCCGTTCGAATGCGTCACTGTAGTCATCTCTTCGCCGGGCCCAGCCCAAGATCGAGCTTGTTGAGTCGCCAGCCGAAACCCGTAAAGCGGAATCGAAGCTTAATTCCTTCGCGATCGACCACAAACACGCGTGGGCTGGTGAAGAACGCATACCTTACGTTCGACCAATCGATCCCTTTGAAGGCGGGTAATTGCTGTGGGGCCTGCGGCGCGCGCATATTCTTGATGACATTTGGATTGGCAATTAGCGCCGCGAGTCCGTCGGGAGTGACATAAGCATCAACGAGCGCGTCGATGAGTGTCGGCCGAAGAGTCGTCATCAAACGGGCGAGGCGTTTGTTCTTAATACGGTTCTCGGAAGAAAAGTATCCGACAAGCTGGGTCTTAAGCGATTCGCGAACAGCGGGGAAATCAACACGTGCATTGAGCGCGGCGATATCGCCGGACCGAAGCGCTACCGTAAAGCGCCAGAAGGAAACATAAGGGGAAGCTCCGTAAGCCAGCACCAGAGCGACGGCGCAAATGAGCGCTGCCCAACCGATTCGTCTCCTTCTAGAGGTTGGATTGTCGTGAGGAGACATGCTGGATCTAAACGGGTGTTAATGCGAAGGCACCGGACCGATCTTCTTCCGGTATTGAAGAATCCGGCCGCTTCCTCGCGGAGAGTCAAATTGCGTCGGCCGTGGCCCACCGGGCGGAACCCAGCAAGCACGCTTGTGAGTCGGATCGAAGATCTCGTAGATGCCGCGCGTCAGTTGACCGGCGTGCGGTCCGCCTACTGCGATCGAGTCCACTTGTTTGGGCCTGGTATTGGGATTCACAG
>VBQB01000364.1 GCA_005887855.1 Verrucomicrobiota bacterium
GTCAAAAATTGCCGCAAAATATCGCGACTGCGGGCGCCGATCGATTTGCGCACGCCGATTTCCTTTGTTCGTTCGGTTACGCTCACCAGCATGATGTTCATAATGCCGATGCCTGCGGCCACGAGCGCAATAAAACTGATCACGAACGCGCCGATGCGGACCACGCCGGCAATCGAAGCAAATGCGCTCTTGAGCGAATCGTTTGAGTAAATCTCGAAATCGTTTTCCTGATCGGCGCGCAGTCCACGCGCAATGCGCATTGCGCCGATGCCTCTATCGAGCGTTCCATTGTACGTTTCCTGCGAGAATGATTGGGTTGCAATATTCACCGTGCGTTTCGCTGAACCGAAGTCTTCGAAAAAGCGCGGCCAATGATAGTGTAGGTATGTCCGCTCATTCGGATGACTTTGCCGATGGGTGATTCGTGCGGGAACAAGCGTTTCTCGATCATCTTTCCGACGACAATCACGTTGCGGGCAAAATCGACATCTTCGTCGTTCAAATTCCGGCCATAACCCAGCGTGTAAGCATTTGCCGTGAGAAAGCTGCGGTTCGTCCCGACGATGAGGAGGCTCGGCGTTGTCTTCACGCCATTATAAACTGCCTGACCCTTCAACTCGTAACCGAAACACTTGAGACAAATCTCTCGCGCGCTCCCCTGCATCAATTCGTAATAATGCAGCGCCTGCCGGTAGCTAATGTCTCGCCGGTTTTGATATTTTTTCTTTATTTCGCCACCGGCGTTGATGTTGACCGGATATTTCCCGAACTGAAAAATGTTTGATCCGAGAAAGCTTATGCCGCTTTCGATCGATGATTGCAGCGCGCCGATCGCTGTCATCACGGAAATGATAGAGAACACGCCAATGGTAATCCCAGTCATGGTGAGCGCAGCGCGGAGCTTGTTCGCGCCTAACGAACTCAAAGCCATCGCTATGATTTCCCGAAACAACATGGCGATCTTATCTGGTTAACCGCAGAGGGCACAGAGACCGCAAAGGAAGGTCATAAAGTGACTTCTTCAACTAATCCGAGCACGCGTCGGCGGATTCCGTGTTTTAAGAGCTCGACATTGAAGTTGATAAGCAAACCAACTTTCCAACCGCCGAGCTTAAGATAACTTAATAGCTGGGCTTCGTGAACTGGCAATAGTGAATCGATTGCTTTGATTTCAACGAGAACCGAACCATCCACTACAACATCCGCCCGATATCCGCAGTCTAGCTTTACTCCTTTATAAATGACAGGAATCGGCTTTTGTCGTTCGAAGGGGATATTTCGGAGGCTCAGCTCGCGACAGAGGCACAACTCATATGTAGACTCTAATAAGCCGGGTCCGAGCGCTCGATGCACGTCGATCGCACAGCCGATCACGATCTCCGTCAGCTCGTTTAATCCCTTTCGAGTCTCCGTGAACTCCGTGCGCTCTGTGGTTACTATCTTGTTACTCATAGCGTAGCGCCGTTACCGGATCGAGACGTGACGCCGTCCAAGCCGGCGCGAATCCTGAGAACAGTCCGGTCAAAACCGAAACGATCATGCTCGCCACGACCAAATTGAATGAAAAATTAATTGGAAAAGACGGAAAGGCTTTGCCGATTCCGAAGCACATTACATAAGCAAAGGTGAGCCCGATAAAGCCGCCGAGAAGACAGAGCGCGGTCGATTCAATCAGAAACTGCAGCAAAATGGTGCGTCTACGCGCCCCGAGCGCTTTGCGCGTGCCGATTTC
>VBQB01000365.1 GCA_005887855.1 Verrucomicrobiota bacterium
GACGCGATGATAGGATCGCGACATTGGATCAGCAATACGCTGTGGTGGGCCTAATCAAACGAACCGGCTTTCAGCGAATTCGAATCGATACCTTCCATGGCGGTCATGAAGTCAATGACGCGCAAACGGCTATCGCCTTGCGTTGGTTCCGCGAGCTGCAGAAATAGAGGGTAGCGCACGCGTCTCGCGTGCTGGCAATGGCGTCCTCGCCATCGCGGGACTTCTCGGAACGGGTGTTTGTAGGGGAAGCAGTCTGCTTCCCGCGCGGGACGCCAACGGCGTCCCCTACAGCAGCGTTCCGTCTTTCGATGGCGTTTTGGGTGAGAATTTGTCGAGCGATTTCACCAAATTCCCCGGCAATGGGCGGACACGATCAAAAATGCGAGCGGCCAAAGGTTTTGCTGTTGCGTAACCGGCGGCGAACATTTCCAGGCGCGCGTCGAGATTGTCGATGTAATGGAGCGCCATCGCTTCGGGCGTTTTCGGACTGACCGGCGAGCCAAATTCCGGCTCCCCATGGTGCGCCCCGATTAGATGAAGCAGATGCAGACGAACGTCCTCCGAAGCGGGCACGAGGTCCTTCCACGCACTCGCATTCTCGACGCTGACTTTCCGCCAGAGCGAATTGACCAGTTCAAGGCCAATCGAAATATGGCCCATTAGTTCGCCGCGCTCATCGTAGCTCATATTGAAACCATTCTCGGGCAACTGGTTTTCCCAGAGTTTCCCGCAATCGTGAAATAAGATGCCGGCTAGCAAAAGATCGAGATTCAGTTCCGGATACAACGGCACGATTTCCTTCGCCACGCGCATCATCTGCGCCGTGTGTTCAACCAATCCGCCCCGGCGCGCGTGATGATAGTTGCGGGCAGCGGCGGTGCGGCGAAAACGGTCGCCCCACTCTTTTAGAAACGCATCGCACAACGCGCGCAAACGAGGATCGGCAATTGTCTGCATCGTTTGCCCAATAAATTCCCAATCTGCGTTCTGCTTGGCGCGCAAATCCGCCGGGCCTTGCAGCAGTTCATTTTTTTCCTGATCGGTAAGCGGACGCACAGTCCATTTGCGCGCTTCGAGCCCGTATTGCTGATGCCGGTGAAACTCGCCGGAGAGCTCGATGAAATTCTCAGTCGTGAGCGAACTACAGGCCTTGTAAGCAGGATGATCGCTCCAGACGCGCAGCGTCATGCGATCGCATGCGTCGGCAAGAACAAGCTCGCAGTACGGCTGCTGTTCGCGGGTGAGCTTTGGCGCCGCACTTTCCACTTGCACATGCACGCGCGCCGCCACCGCCCCGTTTTGCGCGGCCCGCCGAATCTCGCTCAGCGTCAGCAGTTGCATCTCGATCTTCGGTAATTCGGCCCGCGACTATTAAATTTTCAAGTCGTCCTCTTTTTCATGCACGACTACAGATTTTCCAATGATCGAATTTGGACCGCTCAGATCGAGTTTCCCTTTCCACTTGAGGTGCCCCTTCCCAGAAGCATCAGCTTCAATATTGCCGAAATCGCCGGCGTGACGCTCCGTCCCCGTCGGCCCATCGTGGTGTTGATGCGTCGGATTGAAATGCGCGCCGGCTGACATCGCATCCGGCGCCGAGCAATCGCCTTTCTCGTGAATGTGGATACCGTGCCTGCCCGGTTTGAGGTTTTGGACGTCGGCAACGACGCGCACTTCGTCGCCAGTCTTTGTAAACGTGACCGTGCCAGCAACCTGGCTCCCTGATTTCGGCTCCAAAGTCGCGGTCGCCTTCGTGACATCCTGCGCGTGCGCGAAGACAGCGAAAGCGCACAACACGCCTAGAGATATGATTATTGTTTTCATTGCCGAAACGGTACGGCGCTTCTGGATGAAATGAAACTATCAATCGAGCAGCCGTTGCTCTATTCCTGCATACGCATCTACGCGCCGGTCACGCAAAAATGGCCAATGCGTCCGATGCTCGTTCACGCGGTCCCATTCCACGTCTGCGATCACAATCTCTTCTCGATCCACCGAACCTTTGGCGATGATCTCGCCATCGGGACCGCAGATAAAACTTTGCCCCCAAAACTCAATTCCATCCCCACCTGCAGGCGCTTCGTGGCCGACGCGATTTGCGGCCGCGACATAACAACCATTCGCGATCGCGTGACTGCGCTGAACTGTTTCCCAGGCCGAATATTGGGCCGCACCGAATCTCTTCTTTTCCGACGGATGCCAGCCGATGGCGGTTGGATAAAATAAACTCTCTGCTCCACGAAGCGCAGTGAGGCGCGCCGCCTCCGGATACCATTGGTCCCAGCAAACGCAGACGCCGATCTTTCCGTGGGTCGTTGGCCACGCCTGAAATCCGAGATCGCCTGGCGTAAAGTAAAACTTTTCGTGGTAAAGGGGATCGTCGGGAATGTGCATCTTGCGATATTTGCCAAGCAATTTGCCGTCCGCGGCAATAATTGCAGCGGTATTGTGATAGAGGCCGGCGCTGCGCTTCTCGAAAAGTGACGCGATGATCACGACGCCAGTTTCCCGCGCGACATCTCCTAATGCCGATGTCGATTTACCGGGCACCTCTTCAGCAAGTTCGAAATTCTTGTGATCTTCCGTCTGGCAGAAGTATTGCGACCGAAAAAGTTCGGGCAAACAAACGATCTGCGCGCCTTGTTTCGCGGCATCGCGAATCAATTCGACGGCACGCGCGAAATTCTTGTCTGGCTCTGTGCCGCATCGCATCTGAATAAGCGCGACACGCGTTTGGTGTGGATTCATGGTGGATCGTGAGCTCCGCGCACGATGTTAAATACATCATCGCGAAGCGATCAAAATTTTGGTCTGCGACTTAGGTTAGCATCGCGCGACGAAGCGCGCGATCCACCTACTTCACCGAATCCGCTGGCACGATCTTGATACTTTCGATCACGACCCGTTTTGTCGGTTTGCTCGTCTCGCCCGAACTGCTTCTCGTTACCGGAGTATCACCGATTTTTTCGAGCACGTCGTCGCCTTTGATCAGTTTTCCGAATGTCGTGTACTGATGATCGAGACGCGGAACGGGTGCGAGACAAATGAAAAATTGCGAACCGGCCGAATCCGGATCGGAGCTGCGTGCCATGGAGATGACGCCGCGCTCGTGGGAATGATCATTGAATTCGGCTTTGATTTTGTAGCCCGGACCACCTTCTCCATAGCTGCTTTCCTTGCCCGGATCTTTTGAATTTGGGTCGCCACCTTGAATCATGAACCCCTTGACGATGCGATGAAAAGTTGTGCCGTCGTAAAAGCCCGAACGGGCAAGTTTCTTAAAATTCTCCACCGTCTTCGGCGCGGCGTCGGTCCAAAATTCGATGACCATTTCGCCCTCGCTTGTCTTGATCACGGCGACTTCGTTTGATGTACTCACAGAAGGGGTTCCTTTCTTTTCTTCAGCTCCAAGTTGGGCGGCGCCGACAGCTAAACTAAACAGCAATCCGGCAAAGATTGACAATTTCATAATCGACCACTGGCACGGATGCAAAAGTAGCGCAAGCCTCTGGCTTGTAAGTTAAGAAGAGAGCAGGCTGGAAGCTTGCGTCACTTTTCGGCGTGATATTCCTGCAAACTGCGCACGCGCACTTTGCGTTTTTGCAATGAGCGAATTCCGTTGGCGCTCGCCTGGGCCGCGCGCACCGTGGTCATGATCGGTATCCGCTGTGCGAGAGAGGCATTACGAATGCGCACTTCGTCCTCGCGCGGAATTTTGCCGCTCGGCGTGTTGATGATGAAGTTGATGTCGCCATTTTTCACGCGGTCGAGAACGTTTGGGCGGCCTTCGCGCAGTTTGAAAACTTTTGCCACGGGAATTTTCGCGGCCGCCAAAACTTCGAACGTGCCGGCAGTGGCGATAATCCCGAACCCGAGTTTCACAAATTCACGTACGACTGGAACAACAGCCTGCTTATCGCTGTCTTTTACGCTGACGAAAACGTTTCCTCCGATGGGCAAGGGCGGCGGCGCAGCCATCTGCGATTTCGCATAAGCGAGTCCAAGATCGACGTCCATTCCCATCACTTCGCCAGTCGATTTCATCTCCGGACCAAGCGAAATATCCACGCCCTCATAGCGCAGAAAGGGGAAAACCGCTTCTTTCACGGAGAAATGTTTCGGCACGATTTCCTTGGCGAATCCCAGCTCACGCAGGAATTTTCCGGCCATCACTTTGGCGGCGAGCTTCGCCAGCGGGACACCGATCGCCTTGCTTACGAACGGAACTGTGCGAGAGGCGCGTGGATTAACTTCGAGGACGTAAACGTCGTCGCCCTTCACGGCGAACTGAACATTCATCAAGCCGCGTACATTTAATTCACGCGCCATTGCTTTGGTTGCCGCAGAAATTTCATCGAGAACTTTTTGCGGCAATGAGAATGTCGGGATCACGCACGCGCTATCGCCGCTGTGAATGCCCGCTTCCTCGATGTGCTCCATAATTGCGCCGATCACCGTAGTTTCCCCGTCGGAAATGCAATCCACATCCACTTCGATTGCGTCTTCCAGAAAACGATCGACGAGCACCGGCCGATCCGGTGTCACTTCAATTGCACTCGTCATGTAACGGCGAAGATCTTCCTCATTGTAGACAAGCTCCATCGCGCGGCCTCCAAGCACGAAGGAAGGTCTAACGAGCACCGGGTACCCGGTTTTGTTTGCAATCGCGGCCGCTTCGTCGGTAGTCACGGCCGAGCCGCTCGGGGTTTGACGCAAGCCGAGTTTGCCGCTCGGCGTTTGGCGCAAGCCGAGTTTGTCGAGCATGGCGGCGAATAATTGTCTATCTTCGGCCGTCTCGATGCTCTCCGGCTGTGTTCCGAGGATCGGCACACCAGCTGCCTTCAGTCCATCGGCCAGATTGAGCGGCGTTTGGCCACCAAATTGCACGAACACCCCCTCTGGTTTTTCCTGATCGTAAATGTTGAGCACGTCCTCGAGCGTGAGCGGCTCGAAATAGAGCTTGTCACTCGTGTCGTAATCGGTCGAAACCGTCTCCGGATTTGAGTTGACCATGATCGTTTCAAATCCGAGCTCACGCAGTGCAAAGGCAGCGTGCACGCAGCAGTAATCGAACTCAATTCCCTGGCCGATGCGATTTGGGCCACCGCCAAGGATCATGATCTTTCGCTTGCCACTCTCGCGTCGCTCGTTCTCATCGCCATAAGTGGAGTAATAGTATGGTGTGTAAGCTTCGAATTCTGCCGCGCAGGTGTCCACGAGACGGTAGGTGGGAAGAATGCCAGCCGATTTGCGTTGTGCGCGAACTCCGTTTTCCGTCGTCGCCATCGCGAACGCCAGTTGCTGGTCGGAAAAACCAAGCTTCTTGGCGCGGAGCACAGGGCTGCGCCCTGTGCGGCCAGCGGGCATGTCGCCCGCTGTACGCGCTCTGTCCGCTGTCGCCGATTCAGTGGAGTGTAACTCCGCTGGCCGCACAGACTGCAAGTCTGTGTTCCCGAGCTGTTGCGCTTCCGCGACAATCTGCTGCACGTTCTGCAAAAACCACCTGTCGATCTTCGTGAGCTCGAAGACTTCGTCGATCGAGATTCCATCCTGAAACGCTTGTGCGAGATAAAAAACCCGCTCCGCGTTCGGAGTAGAAAGCTTCAGCCGCAAAGCTTCTAGATCGAGAAATCTGTCCGCGCCGTCACCGCATAGGCCGAAGCGCTTGATCTCCAAACTTCGCAGTGCTTTCTGCAACGCTTCCTTGAACGTGCGGCCAATTGCCATCGCTTCCCCGACGCTTTTCATTCGTGTCGTGAGCGTTGCGTCCGCTTGCGGGAATTTCTCGAACGTAAATCGCGGGACTTTGACGACGCAGTAGTCGATTGTTGGCTCGAAACAAGCGGGCGTCTCACGTGTGATGTCATTTTTGATTTCATCAAGCGTGTAACCAACGGCGAGTTTCGCCGCCATCTTCGCGATGGGAAAACCCGTCGCTTTCGATGCCAGCGCACTCGAGCGCGAAACGCGCGGATTCATTTCAATCACAGCCATCCGCCCATTCTCAGGATTAACAGCAAACTGAATGTTCGAGCCGCCGGTCTCAACGCCGATCTCGCGAATGACCACAAACGCGGCGTCGCGCATCATTTGGTATTCTTTGTCCGTTAGCGTTTGCGCGGGCGCGACCGTGATCGAGTCCCCTGTGTGCACGCCCATCGGATCGAAGTTCTCGATCGAACAAACGACCACGCAGTTGTCCGCGCGGTCGCGCATCACCTCCATCTCGAATTCCTTCCAGCCGAGAAGCGATTCCTCGATCAACACTTCATGGACAGGTGAAAGGTCGAGTCCGCGCGCGGCGATCACATCGAGTTCTTCGCGATTGTAGGCGATGCCGCCGCCGGTCCCACCAA
>VBQB01000366.1 GCA_005887855.1 Verrucomicrobiota bacterium
GAGCGGCGCCACTAGAGTCTCTGGGACATAGCGGCCGCCAAACTTCCCCCAGTGGCCATGCTCGTCTGGTTCGCTCGTGGTGATCGACGATTTTCGCATCTGATACTGCTACGGCAAGCGACCGTCCATTAAGACTCGGCCGAGCGGACGGCAGCGATAAACTTTTCCATCGCGCGATAATCCTTCAACCCCGGCGCGCTCTCGACCCCGCTGCAAACATCGACCGCATGTGGCGCGACAGTCGCAATCGCATGCGCGACGTTTTGCGCATTTAAACCACCAGAGAGAATGAGGAATCGGGCGAACGGGAGCGTTGCCCGAGCGGCCGACCAATCGCACGTCAGGCCAGTGCCGCCGCGCAATTCCACATGGTGCGCATCAAGGAGCACGTCACAATCTGGGAATGCGCTGGCGTCTTCCGGTTGAAACCGGGCCTCGGTGCGGAAAGCTCGAATGACGCGAAATTCACCAGCCAGTTCCCGGCAGGTTTCGGGCGAAAAATCTCCGTGCAGTTGAACAGATTCGATACCCGCCCTTTTCGCGGTGTTGCGAATTTCGTCAGTACTTGCCTCCACAAAAACACCGACCGCACGAGCGCTGCGCGGTAGCGTCTCGACGATTTGCCGGGCGATTTCTGGTTCGATATGGCGCGGGCTTTTAGGATAAAAATTGAATCCAATCATATCGGCGCCGAGTTCGGCGCAAGCTCTCGCATCTTTCACATTCGTCACGCCGCAAATTTTGATTCGCAAGGGAGTCATCTTTGGCGACCTCCAAATGGCGCAACCTGGCTGAGCCCGGCATTAACGATCAAATCGCAAAGAGCCGTTTCCGGATCGCGCGCGCGCATCAGCGCTTCGCCGATGAGAAAACCGCGAAATCCGAGCGCGTGAAGACGACGCAATGATTCCGCGCTTTGCAATCCGCTTTCGCTCAGCATCACCTTGTCTCGCGGAGCTTCGGCGATCAGACGTTCGCTGGTGCTTAATGAAACTTCAAACGTATGCAGATCGCGATTATTGACTCCGATTAGGGTCGCGCCTGCGTTCAGTGCTTGACGCAATTCATCAGAGGTGTGCACTTCAACGAGCGCATCGAGTCCAATCGGATCAATGATGAAGTCTTTGCGCAAAATGGGCAGATGCGTGCTGGAGCGAACGGCGATCAGGTCGTCGATCGAACCGCCGAAGTGTTCTTCATCGGTAAGAACGGAAATCGCGCAGGCTCCGCCTCGCTCGTAACGACGAGCAATATCAGCCGGCGAAAGATCGGTGCGAATTGGCCCAAGTGATGGTGATCTGCGTTTGAATTCCGCGATGATCTTTAGTGCGGGTGATTCCGCCTCCATTGTTTGCCGCAGGCGATACCGTGCGGCGGTTTTTCGAACCTCCAGAGCACGTGTGCGCAGCACGTCTGCGGAAGTATTCGCGCGCAGCTTCTCCAAGACCTGCCGCTTTCGCGCGACGATTTCGCAAAGAAAATTTCTCCTCATTCGTGTCGATCGGTTTCTTGGACAGGCGCACAGCGCTCTTGAACGGCTGGTCTGATTCGCATTGCCATCGCGAGCGCTTGTGTCATCGCGCGCGCTTTGTTGACCGTTTCCTCATATTCCAAGCGTGGGTCGGAGTCGGCGACGATCCCGGCACCGGCTTGAAAGTACGCGTTCCCGTTTTTCAACACCGCGCAGCGCAACGCAATGCATGAGTCGACGTTACCGTCGAATCCGAAATAGCCGATAGCGCCCGCGTAACAGCCGCGCCTTGTCTTTTCGAGTTCGCTAATGATTTGCATCGCACGAATTTTCGGTGCGCCAGAGACAGTGCCAGCGGGGAAAGTGGATTTGACTAAATCGAATGCGGTACAGCCCGGGCGGAGACGGCCAGCAACATTCGAAACGATGTGCATGACGTGGCTGTAACGCTCGATCTCCATCATCTCGGTAACGCGCACAGTGCCAAAGTCCGCGACGCGGCCGACATCATTGCGCGCAAGATCGACAAGCATGATGTGCTCGGCGCGTTCCTTTGGGTCGGCGAGGAGCTCAGCGGCATTGTGTTCGTCTTGAACAGCAGTGGCGCCGCGGGCGCGCGTTCCAGCAATTGGGCGAATCTCGATGGTATTATCAACAAGCCGGACGTGCATTTCCGGCGAGCTGCCTACAAGCGCGAAGTTGCCGCCAAACTTCAGGCAAAACATGTATGGCGAAGGATTGATGAAGCGGAGACATCGATAAAAATCGAGCGGGTCTCCCTTGAAATCAGATTCGAAACGCTGTGACAGAACGACTTGGAAGATGTCGCCAGCCCGAATGTATTCTTTCGCCTGCTCAACCGCGGCTTCAAACTCTTCGCGACCGAAATTGCTGCGAGCCGGCTCCGTTTCGCATTCCTCAGTTAAAACCAGCGGAAGGTCAGCAGGCTGCGCGAGGTGCCGGGCAATCGTGCCGACCGATTCAGCCGCTCGCGCATAAATTTCTTCCAGCGGGCCATCGTCGAGGAATGCGTTCACGACGATCTTCAGGCTACGCAGCCGATGATCGAAGATGAGAACGTTACCAGTGAGTATGAACAGCAGTTCAGGTAGGTGGAGGTCGTCACGCTGCGCCACTCGAACTTTCGGTTCGAAGAAAGCGATCGCTTCGTAACCGAGAAAACCGACAGCGCCGCCAGCGAACCGCGGCAATTCCGGGCGCGAGACGAATCGATACCGCGCCATCAATTTGCGGATTTCATCTAGCGGGTCGGTCGTCGTGTCGAAGCGGTGTCCGTCGCCACGTTCGACGACTCGGATTTCGCGCCCGTAACTTTGGATGACGACCCGCGGTTCGACCCCAACGAACGAGAACCGTCCTGAAACGTCATTTTTCTCAGTCGACTCAAAAAGGAAGCTGTAACCGCCGCGATCAAGTTTTTTAAAGGCTGAAACGGGCGTTTCGGCGTCAGCGGCGAACTCTGCGAAAAGAGGAATGACGTTGCCGCGTTCGGCGAGTTGAGAAAACTCGTCCAATGTCGGAGTGAGCTGCGGTTTCATTCAATATGCCGAACGCGAAAGAAAGCTGGCGAGAATTTTCTTGCCGTCTTGCGTGAGGATTGATTCGGGGTGGAATTGCACTCCTTGCACTGGGAACTCGCGATGACGCAACG
>VBQB01000367.1 GCA_005887855.1 Verrucomicrobiota bacterium
CGAGCAATACGTCCGCGAAAACCCGACCAGGGCTGTATTCACAGCGCTCGGGATCGGGTTTGTCCTGGGCCTGATTTTCCGGCGCTAGTCGGGCTGTGGCTTAATGATTAGCGAGCCCAAGCGGTCCCGCTCTCCCGCGGGATACAGCGGTTTGCTGGAAAATTTGGTGGCGCTCGCGAGAGCGCTCGCGGATTTTTTTGAGAGCCGCTTTGCGCTTCTCGCCCAGGAATCGAAAGTGGCGCTCGTGCAACTGCTGGTCCTCGCGATTTGTTTGATTGTGGCCTCGGTCCTCATTGTGTTCGGTTATATCTTTCTTGTCGTAAGCGCGATTGCTGGCCTGGCGCACCTGGCTCGGATCTCGTGGCTGTGGATCACATTGGCGGCCGCCGGAGTGCATTTTGTAATTGCGCTGGTTTTGCTCTTGATCGCACGCAGCCGAATAACCAAGCCGCTTTTTCCCGCGACGACATCTGAATTAAAAAAAGATCGCGAATGGCTAAAGAATCTGGACGAAACAAGTCAACCGACGAGCTGAGAGCAGAGATTGACCGTTCGCGCGCACGCGTGGCGCATGATTTGCGGGGTCTGCACTACGAATTGGATTTTCCGGCAAAACTCCGCCGATCGTTTCAACAGCAAACGGTGGCTTGGCTTACAGCCGCGGCGGCTGTCGGCACGCTTGTCGTTCTTTTGCCGTTCCGAAGGAAAAAAATTTACATCGATAAAAAAAGCGACCGCAGATCCAAGCGCAAACTTGTCGAAACGGGATTTGCTTTGGGCGCGCTGAAGATCGCAGCAAGCCTGCTGCGACCGGTAATTGTCGATCTGGTCAAAAATCGATTGACGGATTTCTCTGGACAATCGCGCCCATCAGGAAAGGCGTGAGCCATCTCATGAATAGGTTGGATGAAGGAGCCTCGAAAATAGCCCGGCGTCTTAACGCTGGGTCGGGATGGGAGGTCAGTTTCCCGAGTCCAGAAGAGGAACGATAGAAATCGCGTTAGCTCCAAGCTGCCCATGCCAGTAATGCTGTTTCTTTCTATGGGAGAGTAGTGAGCTTGTTTTAGCATTTACGCGCGCGCCTTATCACATAATCATCTCGACGAGCGTGCCATGATCGTAAAGATTCCAGAGATTCCAGGCAAAACCCATCCGCTGGGCCATGTGGATGAGTATCTCGAGATTGGGCAAAAAGCCGGCGCGTCGGATGTTCATCTGGCCGTGAACGCACCGCCGATCTGGCGTTTGTATGGAACCTTGCAGCCGATCTGGCCTGACGCGCCACGGCTAACCGCCGCGGACACGGCGGCCTTGGCCGAAGGCTTTATTCCTGACATTAACAAGAAAGAACTCGCCGAGCGCGGCGACTCCGATTTTGCGTATGCAAACGAATTCGCCCGTTACCGCACCAGCGTTGTGCGCCAGCGACTCGGGATCGAAATTGTTTTCCGCGTCATCAACACGCATGTCCGGACGATGGATGAACTCGGGTTACCGGAGCATCTCAAGTTACTTACCCGTTATCAGAACGGGCTAATTTTGGTGACGGGTTCGGTCGGCACCGGCAAATCGACGACGCTTGCAGCGATGGTGGAGCAAGTGAATATGGAGCGGCGCGACCACATCATCACGCTCGAAGATCCGATCGAATACATCTTTACGTCGAAAAACTGTCACGTTACGCAGCGTGAAGTGTTCACGCATACCGGCTCTTTCAGCGCGGCCCTACGGGCGTCGTTACGGGAAGATCCGGACGTCATCATGGTCGGTGAAATGCGCGACCTGGAAACGATTTCACTCGCCATCACGGCGTCGGAGACCGGGCATCTTGTTTTGGCAACGCTGCACACTAGTAATGCTTCGCGCACGCTTGATCGATTACTCGATGTGTTTCCGTCCGATCAGCAGGAACAAGTCCGAGTGATGGTGAGCGAATCATTGCGCGGCGTCGTCAGTCACCAGCTGGTGCCGAGGGCGGATGGCACCGGTCGCGTGCTGGCGCTGGAAATTCTTACGAACACGCCGGCAGTGGCGAATGTTATTCGCGAAGCGAAAACATATATGCTGCCGGGCATCATTCAGACCGGCAAGAAGCAAGGCATGCGTCTAATGGATGATACGCTTATGGATTTGTATGACCGCGGCCTGATCAGCGCAGAAGAAGCCTACGCGCGCGCCGACCAAAAACAGATGATGCGCCTGCATGTGGGAAAATGACGAAGCTCGTTATTTAAGTCATGGCTTACCTCGATCAGTTTCTAAGTGTGATCGTCAAGCACGGCGGTTCCGATCTGCACATCGGTGAAGGACAACCGCCGAAGATGCGCATGCATGGCGAAACTGGGAACTTTTCGAGGGACGCGGCGATCTCGATTTCGCTTACGAGATGGACGAGGACTCTCGCTTTCGGTGCAACTATTTGAAGCAATCGAATGGTTATGGCGCTGTTTTTCGTCTAATTCCGACGAAGATTGCCACGCTGGAGGAGCTAGGAATTCCGCTCGTCGCGAAAGAATTTGCCCATATGCGCGGGGGTCTGGTCCTCGTCACTGGCCCGACTGGATCGGGCAAAACAACTACGCAGGCGGCGCTGGTTGATTATATCAACGAAAATTTTCCACGGCATATCGTCACGATCGAGGAACCAATCGAATTCGTGCACGACAACAAGCGAAGCACGATCACGCAGCGGGAAGTGCCGGGCAATTCGAGCTCGTTTCCCGATGCACTTAAGGCGGCGCTGCGCGAGGACACCGATATTGTGCTGGTGGGAGAGATGCGCGACCTCGAAACCGTTTCGCTCGCGCTCACCGCGGCCGAGACCGGTCTGCTCGTATTTGGCACGCTGCACACAAACAATGCGCGCAAAACGGTTGATCGCATGGTGGACGTTTTCCCAGCCGAACGGCAATCGCAGGCGCGCGCCATGCTTGCGAATTCACTTCGCGGCGTGCTGGCGCAATTGCTTTTGAAAAGATCCGACCGGCCGGGCCGAATCGCGGTAAACGAAATTCTGATCGCAAATGCCGCCGTCGCCGCCATTATTCGCGAAGGCGCGACGCAGAAGCTCCAGGACGTGATCGTCTCTGGAAGGGCCCAGGGGATGCAATTTATGGACGACACCATCTGGGCGTTGCTCGAAAAAGGCATTGTCTCCGCGCACGAGGCTTTCATGAAAGCGATCGACAAAAACCGGTTCAAACCATTTCTCTCAGCGGAGGAAGAAGCGCTCGCCAATGCCGCCGGCGCAGCGCCGGAGGACGAGAAACGCGCGCCTGGCGATTTTGTAAAACTCGTCGGCGCTCGCGGCGCGAAACGCGCGGTGAGGTAGGAGACGAACCTGCGTCCGTTGGTTCCGGTTCGACTTCGCTCCAGGCAAGACTTGACGGCGTGTTTCCGAAAAGGAACACAGACTTGCAGTCTGTGCGGCCAGCGGAGCTTTACTCCGCTGAATCCCGCACAGCGGACAGAATGTCCGCTGGCCGCACAGGGCACAGCCCTGTGTTCCATTTGGGCAACACGCGCTTGGTCTGGCCCGACCAACAGTTGCCCCGCGAATTAGGCAGCTTGCCTTGATGACATCACCAGGACTGCGGTGCCATTGAGCTGGCCAGAACGAAATCGATTCAAGGCGGTGTTGGCTTCTTCAAGCGGAAAGATTTCGGTCACGGTTCGCACCGGAACGCGCGGCGCGGTCTCAAGAAATTCCTCACCGTCACGGCGGGTCAAGTTCGCAACCGAACAAATCGTGCGTTCGCCCCAAAGATCCGCATAGGGAAACGATGGGATATCGCTCATGTGAATCCCGCCGCAAACCACAATCCCGCCTTTTGCGAGGGAGCGCAGCGCTACTGGAACAAGC
>VBQB01000368.1 GCA_005887855.1 Verrucomicrobiota bacterium
AAATTCGCGTCCTGCCGCACGCAAAATCTCAAGGCGCCGCGCCAGGTAGCGCCGGTGCTGGCGGCCATTCCGAGAAGTTTTGGATCGATTCGGCGGCACGGCCCTTCGCAATTGGGAGAACAAATCCCGGTGGACCAATTCCCATGGAAAGTGTCCTCTTTTTCCGTGTGCGTGTCAATACAATCTGAACAGTTGTTCATAAAACGAACACATGTTCATTTACTGCAGGATGACATGGGACGCAGTCATGACCATGTGTTGCGGGCGTTCAGCAGGCGCAAGCCGCTAACCTCAGTCGAGCCGCCGGAAGCGGCGCGCTTTCATCTCAAAATGCGCCAGCGCACCGCGTTGTGCCACGATAACAGCGGGTCGCAGCGAAAGGGCGCGATAGAGCGCTTGTTCCACAAGCGCTCTCACTCTCTCGGCATCGTTGCCAGAAATGACTTCGATTTTCACTTCGAGGTGCTGCATCTCCTGCTGTGTTTTTACCGTGACTTGGAATTCGTCGATGGCGGAGAACTGGCGAATGACATTTTCAATTGCTGCCGGATAAACATTTACACCGCGAATGATCACCATGTCATCGCTGCGGCCCAATAGCCCTCCGTCGAAGCGCGCCCAGGTGCGTCCGCAGGCGCACGGGCTCAGATTCAGCCGCACGAGATCTCCGGTGCGATAACGAATCACGGGGAATCCCGGCCGTCCCAGGTTGGTGACGACCAGCTCCCCGGTTTCGCCCGGTTGCACTTCCATTCAAAACTATGCGCGCCCACTTCCGACGCGCCTGCGTGATCGAAGCACTTCGCATTCCAGGTCGCCTCGATGCGCGCCTTGGTATGCGCAACGTTGGCCCCGGGCTCTCCCGCGTGAATCAGCGCGCGGACGGGAATGGATCGGAGGTCGAAGTTTTGTTCGCGGGCGATTTCTGCCAGCCGCAGCGCGTAAGTTGGCGTGCAGCAGATCACCGTGGCCCCGAGATCCCGCATCATGTGAAGACGCTGCAGCGAATCCCATCCGCCGCCGGGAATCATCATTGCCCCAAGCTGCCTCACTCCTTCGACAGCGGCCCAAAAGCCGATGAAGGGGCCAAAGGAGAACGGAAGAAACACGCGGTCTTTCGCGGTCACGCCCGCGCCTTGCAGCACGTAAACCCAGCATCTGCCCCACCACTCCCAACTCTCCGGGGTGTCCACCACGCGCAAGGGAGCGCCCGTGGTTCCGGAAGTCTGATGCACGCGCGAGTAGGCTTCTGGTGGAAAAGTGGCGTTCGTTCCGAAGGGAGGCGCCTCGTCCTGCGCGCGGAGTAACTCTGATTTGTGAGTGAACGGGAGTTTGCAGAGGTCGGACAATGACTTTATGTTGTCAGGCGCGATTCCCGCTTCCTGCCATTTTCTTGAATAAAATCGATTGCGGCCGGAAACGACCCGCAGCAGTTCCTGCAGTTTATGCCACTGGATCTCGCGCAAATCCTGGCGCGACGCTTTCTCCGCCGGCTGGTTGAAGGTCATCGTGGCTTATTCAAGCTCTGAGAATCGCATTCAAATTTATTTTCACTTCGGGAACAGCCGCGCCGCGTTGTGGTACAGAATCTTTCGTTTTGCGGCTTCTCCAATCGCTAGCGCCTTGAATTTTTCGATATTCCCTCTGATTTCTGGAACGCCGGGCCCGGGCCAGTCCGTGCCCCACAAAACTTTGTCGGCGACATCCTCGATGCGCGGAAAATATTCCATCAGTTTTTGCGGCGGGATGCCAGAAATGTCCATGTACATATTTTTGTGTCGGCGCACTAAAAAGAATGCTTCACTCATCCACAGCGGCCTGCCTCCGTGCGCCAGGATGACCACCAGATTCGGATAATCGATGGAAACATCGTCGCAGAGCATCGGCTGCGCGTGCAGATTTCGCGCCCCCGGAAAGATAGAAGTTCCCGTGTGGATCATGATCGGCATCCCGTTGGCCTGCGCGCGTTCATAGATCGCCGCCAGACCACGGTTGCCGTCCATGTAATCGTTGGGCGAAAGCACCTGATGCGAAGGGTGCATCTTGATGGCGCGAATGCCCAGCTTGGCAAGTCGGTCCACCTCGGCGCCAGGGTCCGGAACCGTTCCCGGCAGCACGCCGCCGAACGCGATAAGCCGGTCGGGCGCCACGCTGCAATACTTCGCGCTCCAATCATTCACGTCCGGCGTGAAGCCGATGATTTTCGGCGCGACGTAGTTGATGAGCCCTGCGCGCTCGACTCCCAGTGTGTCGAGGAACGCCAGAAACGCTTTGGGATCGGCGCAGTATCGTTCGACATCGGCATAGTCCTTGCGCCCCTTTTTCATCAGCTCCATCGCGGAGGGCTTCATCATGCTGTATGGCATGATGTGAACATGGATATCGATAATCGGCTGCACAAAACTCCGCTCTTAGCCAGAAACAGCGCCAGCTTTGCTGCCCATCAGTTAAAACGAACGTATTCGAAATTCAAAGGTTGATTATTGACGCCACGCAGCGGCGGTGCAATCCAGTTTGCAAACTTTCCGGGCTCGGCCACCCGGCCGCTCATCAGCGATTGCACAAATTCATAGTCCTTCGGACTCGGCACCCACTCGAATTCGTGTTTCTTCCAGGCTTCTTCGGTCAACACTTCTCCCTCGGGGCTGATAAAGTGCCCCGCAAAGTTTCCAATCTCGCGGTGGAAACCCTTGTGCGGCAAGTTCAAGCGAAATGGAATTCCAGCCTGATCGATCACTCTTTGCCAACGGCTGACGCCGTCGGCGATCTCGTCAATGTAATCGTCGCGTAGGCGTTCATTCAGCGCCGTCAGCGCCGGAACGTTCTTAGTCACAATTTTTCCACCCACCACTTCGGACACTGGATAAAAAGCGTCGATCAGCACATGATCGTCCTCAAGTTTAGTTTCGCGAAAACGCCCCTTGAGGCCGCTGGTGAAGTAATTGGCCGCATTCGAGGAAACGTCGGAGCCATAGAGGTCCAGCGTGACGCTGTAGTGGAAGTTGAGGTATTTCTGGATGGTTTGTAAGTCGATCACCCCCAGCGCCCGCACATCGGATGGAGTTTCAAGCTTCTTCTCTTTCATCACTTCGCAGGTACGCTGAATAATCCGCCCCACGCCCGTCTCGCCCACGAACATGTGGTGCGCCTCCTCGGTCA